>JAAYPU010000087.1 GCA_012519645.1 Clostridiales bacterium
AACTGAAACTAATATCTAATAGTTAAGTAACTTTTTCTAAGTACTGTAAAAGTAATCTTTATCATTAAAATTGTTATAATTAATTGAAATTATTTCAATAAAATATATAGATAAAAAGAGAGAGAATAGTATTCTCTCTCTTTACCTTAACTATTAGTTCTTCGTTCTTAGTTCTTAGTTATACAGTTTTTCCTCATTTGCTCTGAGCAACCGCCTGAGCAGCCGGGGCAAGAATTATTTTTCATACTTTTTACTGATTTGTATACTCCTAAACCGATTATGATAAAAAATATAACACCAACTAATATTGTGGGCAGCATATGCTTCACCTCCTAATGAGCAAGTACTGATATCTCTTTTCTTTTATTGTTTGCTCTTTTTATCAAGAAAGCTAAAACTACCGCATATAAAACAGCAACAATAATTGCAGGAACAAAACCAACTGCAGGTTCACCATAGACTAATATGGTTCCTATTTGAGTAATAACCATGGCCAATATATATCCAATACTTAACTGAAATAAAATTGCCTTCCCGAGCCATTTACGGCTACCTAGTTCTGAATTCATGGCACCGATAGCTGCAAAGCACGGGGGTGTGAATAAGTTAAATACTAAAAATGCATATCCGGTAACCGGTGTAAAAAATTGTGTCAATATACCGCCGGGTATATGCAGAGCTTCCTCTGATGAAGCAATCAATATGATGGCGAAGGTTGCCACGACATTTTCCTTTGCAACAAATCCGGAAAGCGACGCTGCCGCTAACTGCCATCCAATAAAGCCTAACGGTATCAACAGCGGTGCTATAAAGCCGCCGATGGAAGCTAATATGCTCAAACCTGAATCCTCTACTACCTGAAAATTCCAGCTATATGTCTGCATAAACCATATGAGAGTATTCATTACCAGTATGATAGTAGATGCTTTTACGATAAATGATTTGGCTTGTTTCATCATTTGCTTGAATGCATGCTTTAAGCTTGGCACTTTATATTCGGGTAATTCTATAATAAATGAAGATGTGTTTTCCCATACAAATATTTTTTTAAGTAGAAGCCCTCCGATTATAATCATTATAATAGCTAAAATATAGACACTTGGCGCTACCCAAGACTCACCCGGAAAAAAGACTGCCGAAAACAGTGCAATTATAGGCAATTTTGCGCCGCATGGAATAAAAGGTGTCAATATGGTCGTGATACGTCTTTCATTAATATCTTCTATAGTTCTTGTTGCCATAACTCCCGGGATAGAGCATCCTGAACCGACGATCATAGGAATAATAGATTTACCTGATAAGCCTATTTTTTTGAAATAACGATCCATGACAACTGCAACTCTTGCCATATAACCGCTGTCCTCTAATAAGCCAAGACAGAAAAACAGCACCATGATCAATGGTAAAAATCCGACCACTGCACCCACACCGCCAATAGCTCCGTCCACAATAAGTGCCTGTAGCAGCGGATGCACTCCAATACCTTCAAAGAAACTATTAACTGCATTCGGGACTATTTCTCCAAACAGAACATCATTGAAATAACCCGATAGAAATCCGCCTAGCCCGCCAATAGAAAAAGCATATACTGCCCACATAATAGCTGCAAAAATCATCAGTCCCAAAATTCCATTAGCTACGACTCTGTCGATTTTATCGCTTAGTGTTATTTTACTGGCATCACGCTTTTTATCTAAATGCTTATTAATAATCGACTTTACAAATTGCTGCCGTGCTTTATCTTCGTCATCCGTTCCTTTTCCTTCAAATTGAGGTGCAGCTTGCAGAACATTACTATTTACAGCTTCTGCAGAAGCCTGCATAAGCTCTTTCAGACCTTCGCCTTGATTTGCAGAGGTTTCAATAATTCTGCATTTAAGTGTATTTCCTAATCCTTCTACATCTATCTTATCACCATAACGTTTTACCATATCCTGTTTATTTAACGCAATGACCACAGGTATACCCAGCTCTAATAATTGTGTAGTAAAAAAAAGACTTCTTTCCAAACTGCTTGCATCAATAATATTGATAATAACATCCGGTGTTTCACCTAATACAAAATCCCGTGTTATTGCCTCTTCACTGGTATAGGGAGATATAGAATATGCGCCCGGCAAATCCACAACTCTGATATCACTGATATTTTTATGATCCGTATTATGATTGTTACCTGCCTTTGAATGGCTAAAAACTCTTTTATATTTTCCTCTCAAATTTGCTTCTTTTTTTTGAACGGTTACACCCGGCCAGTTACCCACATACTCTGTTTTGCCTGTGATTGCATTGAATAAAGTGGTTTTTCCTGAGTTTGGGTTGCCCGCTAATGCAATTTTCATAATTATTCCTCCTAAAGCATATTCCTCTATAGTTTATGTATAATAATGAGAATCATTATCAATTAGACTTTTTAAAAAATGCGGCTTTACCGCTTCAAGGAGCTTCGCTCCTATTAAGAGATTAGAGGTTAGAGGTTAGTGTAGGTTGAAATTTGCTTTAATTAAAGCAAATTTCTTCAATTTTAATTTCTCTTTTCTCGCTTCTCTTTCTCTAATTATCAATTGTCAATTCTCAATTCTCCATACTCCTGCCCCGAGATCAGATACCTGAGACCTGAGACCTTAATCCCGACACCTGACACCTTTATGCCAGATCGATCGCCGCTGCCATCTTTTTATCAATAGCATAACGGCTATCTTTTATACTGATAATGTAATTACCGGATAATACTGAAATCAAAGTAATCTCTTCACCTTCACTGCAACCTAAGGAGAAAAGAAACTTTGAAATTTTGTCACTACCTGATATTTTTTTAATTTGCGCTTTATATCCAGCCTTTGCTTTTGATAATGGCATATATATCTTCCTTTCTAATATATACTATTATGTAAAAGTGTAATCATCTTTATAAATGATAATGATTATCATTATCACACTTTTAATATATACCTGCTTTTACCGTTTGTCAATACGAATACATAAAAAAAATTATTCTTTTTAAGAATAATTTTTTTAATTAAGATTTATGATTTATGATTTAAGATTGAAAGAAGAAATTTTGCCCTTCAGGCAAAATTTCTACATTATCTTTCAGTTGGCAGTAAAAATCTATGAATAAAATTCATGATTTCCTTGCATAAGTTCGCCAACTATTTGCTTCACAAATAGGGCGAGCTAAGATCAGTTTTCAGTTGTCAGTTCAACACCTGAGACCTGAGACCAGAGACCTTAGACCTCCTCCGGGCCACGGACTTCTGACACCTGAAACCAGATATCCGAGACCTTAATTAGTTCTTAGTTATTAGTTCTTAATTTCCTGAGACCTGAGACCAAACACCTTAAACCCGTTTCGTTTTTCCCGTATATATAAGAATAGCATCTCTTAGAAACTTTGCGGCTCCCGGTTGCTTTTTATCATAATACTCAGTAAATCTCTCATCATCCACATACATCTGTGCAAGTCCAGCATGTGCTTCTTTGGAATAAGTATCCCAATAAAAGCTTAACCACTTTCGATGCAGATCCGCAGCCCTTTGTGCCAATTCTCCTGCAGGATCTCCGGTTTGGAATGCCTGATATAAGGTTTCAAGCACTTCGTCACCTATTCTCGTTGCTTCATCATACTTTTCCTGTGACATATTTTTAATTTTTTTATTAGATTTATCTATTATGTCATCCCCGTATTTCTCGCGTATTTCTTTGCCGTATTTGTTTTCATTTTCTTCTATCAGCTTATTTTTAAAACCAATAAACTTTTCTTTATCACTCATTCTTATACTCCTTTCTTTTGAATCGATAGTCTTATCGACATTGGTAATAAGCAGCTCCAGCTGTTCTCTTTTTTCAAGAAGCTTTTTACGATGTTCCTTTAGTGCCTGAAGGGCATCAAAATCATGAGCGGTTACAATTTTCTTTATGCTTTCCAGACTCACTCCCATTTCCCTGTAAAATAATATCTGCTGCAAGTGATCTACTTCCTTTTCACCATAAATACGATAACCCGATGAATTTATTCTTGCCGGCTTAAGAATTCCAACTTCATCATAATATCGTAATGTACGCGTACTGATGCCTGCCATTCGTGCAAGCTTCTGCACAGTATACTCCATGTCTTCACCTCCTGAACTTAGAAACAGCTTCCTGCCTCTTACTACTTGAATATACACCTTTACGTAACGTAAAAGTCAAGAATTTTTTTAACTGACAACTGATAACTGATAACTGAAAGTATCGGTAAATATTTTTCATATTGAAAAATATTAATTTTATTTATTTTCTACTTTTTTTCAACATTCCCGCTGTAAAAAAAAGATTTTGCGTTAAGCAAAATCCTCGTTATCTTTCAGTTGTCAGTTTTCAGTTTTCAGTTCATAAAAATAAAAATTAATTAATTTTTATTTTTATGGTAGGGTTCAAGGTGCACAATAAGCTGGATGTTTTCGTTCATTTCATTTTGAATTCTATCTTCGATTTGATGAATCAAATCGTGAGATTCTTCAACGCTCAGATTAGGTTCCGTCATTATGTGCATATCTACATGCAAATCTTGAGCGCTTCCCCTGCTTCTTATATCATGTGCATCTTTCACTTGTTCAAAACTCATAGCAATTTTTTTGAGTTGCTCTGTATCCAGTGCTGCTTTATCAACCAAAATGTCACAATTATCTCTGAATATTTCATAAGCTGAATATAAAATAAAACCAGCCACAATAAGCGAAACAATAGAATCTATTACCGGCGGCAACCCCAATTTAATGCCCAAAAGTGTCAGTAACACACCTATAGTAATATAAATATCGCTTCTTGTATGTTTCGAGTCGGAAATCAGAACCTGACTGCCCCATTGCTTACCTCTCTTATATTCAAAATATGAAACTCCTATATTAATAAAGAGAGTAATCAATAGAACCAAAAGACTTTCCGCAGTAATATGCGGTATAGTCGGATTCATAAAACGATTTAATGAATTTATTATAATGATTCCGCCGAGACCAAACAGAATACCTCCTACAAAAAGCGCCGATAATGTTTCAAATTTTGTATGTCCGTAAGGATGATCTTCATCAATCGGTCTTGACGCCAATTGTATACCGATAAGGCATATAATGTTTGAAGAACCGTCTGTCAATGAATGAAAGCCATCAGCTGTCATACTTGCACTTCTTATCCATGTTCCAATGAATACCTTTAAAAATGCTACTCCAAAGTTTGCAAGAAGAATAATCCACAGCAGCCTTTTCACCTTGGCATAATTCGACATTGTCCCACTCCCCTTTCAATACTGAAATTTAAAAATACCTGTGGCACCATAATCAATCAAAATTATAGTCCCACAGGTATTTTATTTTATCCTGCTGCCTTTAAAGAGGCCCGGCTTATATACAAATTATAGTATAATGCCTGTTCTATTTAAATATATTATATTTTTAATAGTTTATGCTATAGTCAATGGATTTGTCAATAATATTGATGAATTTTCAGGTGCAAGTATATTTCAAATACATTGCACCTAAAAATATTAACCGCCGAGATATGCCTTTTTGATACTGTCATCCTCCATTAACTCTTTAGCTGTTCCTGATTTGATAACTTTCCCTGTTTCCAGAACATATGCACGATCTGCTACCTGAAGGGCTTTATTTGCGTTTTGTTCAACTAAAAGTATCGTTGTACCTTCATTCTTTATTGTTTGAATAATATTGAAAATTTCTTGAACTAAAAGCGGAGCAAGTCCCATAGACGGTTCATCCATTAGCATTAGCTTAGGTCGGGACATCAATGCTCTCCCAATAGACAGCATTTGTTGTTCGCCACCGCTTAATGTTCCTGCCGGTTGATTGATCCTTTCCTTTAGTCGAGGAAAATAGTGAAATATCTTCTCTAAATCCGCATCGATTTGACTCTTATCATTGCGGATATAAGCCCCCATTTGCAAATTTTCAAAAACTGACATTTTGGAAAAAATACGGCGGCCTTCGGGCACATGTGCCAAACCAAGATATACCAACTGATGCGAAGTTATTTTTGTTATTGGTTCATCTCTAAAAAGAATAACACCATTAGTAGGTTCCAGTAACTTGGAAATAGTTTTCAGTATTGTTGTTTTGCCCGCACCATTTGCACCGATAAGTGTTACTACTTCGCCTTCTTTAACCTCAAAGCTTACATCTTTTATTGCATGGATTTTGTTATAAAATACATCTATATTCTGTACCTTAAGCACACCTTCACCTACTCTCCCAAATAAACTTTAATAACGTCCGGATTATTTCTCGTTTCTTCCGGTGTACCTTTTGCAATAATTTTACCATAATCTAAGACAACGATACGCTCACAAATTCCCATAACCAAATGCATATCATGCTCGATCAGGAGAATAGCAATATCAAATTTATCACGTATAAGCTGAATAGTATCCATTAGCTCATGTGTCTCTTTAGGGTTCATGCCTGCTGCAGGCTCGTCCAGCATCAGTATTTTGGGCTTTGTAGCAAGTGCTCTCGCTATCTCAAGCTTTCTTTGCTTTCCGTAAGGAAGATTTTTTGCCTGTATGGACGCATAGTCTCCCATATCGAAAATATCTAAAAATGCAAGACAATTTTCATGTGCTGTTTTTTCGTCTTTCCAATATCTCGGCAATCTAAAAATACCTTCGAAGGTTGAATAATTCAATTCATGATGGTAAGCAATTTTAATATTATCCAATACTGAAAGGTCTTTGAAAAGACGAATATTTTGAAAAGTACGTGCAGCACCGCATCTGACTATTTCATAGGGCTTTTTACCTACTATGCTCTCACCGTCTATTTTAATATCGCCTTCTGTTGGTAAATAAACACCTGTCAGCATATTAAAGACTGTAGTCTTTCCGGCACCGTTTGGTCCGATAAGACCTACCAGTTCGTGTTCATCAATTGTTAAATTAAAATTATCGACGGCTTTCAAACCACCAAATTGTATAGATAAATCCGTTACTTCTAACAATGCCATAGCCGCCCTCCTTATGCCTTTTCCCTTTTAATAATGGATTCTTTTCTATATTTGTAGCGATCATATATGCTTTTCCATGAAAACTCACTTGTTCCAAGCAAGCCTGCAGGTCTGAATATCATCATAATGATTAGCAGGAATGAATAAAGCAATAAACGATAGTCCGCAAAACTTCTTAATGCTTCCGGCAAAATAGTCAGTACAATAGCTGCAATGATAGAACCGGTCAAGCTTCCCATCCCTCCGAGCACAACAATTACTAAAATCTCCACTGAACGCATAAAGTTAAATGTATTTGGATCTAAAAATGCAATATAATGCGCATATAAGCCACCGCCAATACCTGCAAAAGAGGCTGCAATAGCAAATCCCATTACCTTAAACCTCGTCGTTTTAACTCCAACTGCTTCGGCAGCTACTTCGTCTTCTCTGATCGAAACAATAGCGCGTCCTTGTCGTGAGTGTGTTAAAGTATATAATATAAAAACTATTAAAACAGTGATCCAAAACACATTGTCAAAAGTGGATATTCTCGGAATGCCTGTAAGCCCTTGGGCTCCCCCGGTAAATCTGATATTATTTATAATTACTCTGATAACTTCTCCAAAGCCTAATGTAATAATGGCTAAATAATCTCCCCTCAGCCGCAAGGCTGGGATTCCAATAGCAACGCCGACAATAGCAGATATTATACCGGCTATTATCAATGAAATCAAAAGAATCGCTATGTTGGGAAGCCATCCAAAATTTGCCTTTATCATTATAGCTGTTGATGCTGATACATACGCCCCAGCAGCCATAAAACCAGCATGCCCCAATGTCAGTTGCCCTAGAAATCCCGTCGCAAGATTTAAACTTGCAGCAAGGATTATATTTATCAAAATAAATACTATGATTCCTTGATAATAACGGTTAATAATACCAATATTCATGAGAAGTTTCATTAAGGCAAAGATAATAATTACTGCCAAAAAGTTTACTAAATAGCTTTTAATTGTATTTTTATTCATATCTACACCTTCTCCTTCTCATTCTTTCCGAGTATTCCCGTAGGCTTGAAAAGCAGAACGATAATCAATAGTCCGAACACTATCGCATCTGACCATTGACTTGAAATATATGCCTTAGAAACTGTCTCTATCATACCAATGACAAAACCGCCTAAAACGGCACCTGGAATTAACCCAATGCCTCCTAATACAGCCGCAACGAAAGCTTTAAGCCCCGGCATAACTCCCATTGTAGGAAATACCTGTGTGTAAGTAATTGAATAAAGAACACCGCCGAGTGCACCTAAAGCAGAGCCAATTGCAAAAGTTATAGAAATCGTTCTATCAACATTAATCCCCATAAGCATTGCTGCTTCTTTATCTTCAGATACCGCACGCATTGCCTTTCCGGGCTTTGTTTTCTTTACAAAAATATCTAAAATAATCATAAATATAATTGAAAGTACTAATGTAGTTAAAGTAACAGTCCCAATCTTAAGCGCTCCAATACTAATAGGTTTTTTCACAATAAGTTCAGGCATGATTTTAGGATTTGCCTTAAATATAACCAAGGCTAAATTTTGCAGGAAAAAGCTTACTCCAATTGCTGTAATCAAGGCAGATATTCTCGGAGCATTACGTAATGGCTTATATGCAATATATTCCGTAAACATTCCTAATATTGCAGCCATTATCATAGAAAATACAAGTACCAGAGGAAATGGTAAATTTGTAGTTATTGCAATTAAAAATGCAAAATATGCACCTGCCATCATTATTTCGCCATGTGCAAAGTTTATTAGTTTTATAATTCCGTAAACCATAGTATATCCTAAAGCAATCAGTGCATAGATGCTTCCTACGGACAATCCATTTATCATCTGCTGCAAGAATAATATCAAATACTGTTCCTCCTTCCTCTTTGGCTCTCTAATTTTTTAGTCTAATAAAAAATATAGCATAATTCTTCAGTTTTGTATATTTACAAAATATGAAAGTTTATCATCTTTTTTTTAAATCAAGAGCTATACAATAAGAAGTGACTGAAGCATGGTTCATACTTCAGTCACAAACCTTCTTACTCAGCTGATACCTTATCTACCAAGACTTGCTTTCCGCCAGCAACTTTAATTACTGAAATACTCTTTAACGGTTCGCCATTTTTGTCAAATGTAATATGTCCTGTCACGTAGTCCTCGTCTGTTTTAGAAAGCTCTGCAATAATTTTGTCCGAATCAAAACTTCCGGCTCTGTCTATTGCCTGCAGCATAATGTAAGTTGCGTCATATCCAAGCGCAGCAAGGGCATTAGGCTGCACGCCATATTCTTTATCATAATTTGAAATGAAATTTTGAACTAATTTGGATTCATCTGATTTTGAATAGTGATTAGCATAATACATACCTTCCGCTACGTCTGCATAATCCACTTCAATACCGTCTGAACCATCACCGCTGATTGGAATCATATCTAAACCGAGCTCTCTGATTTGAGATAAAATAACTCCTATTTTAGCTATGTAATCTGGAAGAAAAATAACTTCCGGATCTTGTGCCGCAATCTTAGTTAATACAGCTCTGAAATCAGCATCCTTTGCAGTGTAACCTTCATAATTTGTTACAGTACCTACAGAAGAGAATTTATCCCTGAATGCTATTGCCAGACCTTCAGAATATGGGTCTTCAATATTATACAGAACCGCTGCTTTTTTTGCACCCAAATTTTCCATAGCAAATACCGCTGCAGTTGCACCCTGATATGGGTCCGTATAGCATGCTCTGAAAATATTTGAAGCATTCAATGTAACATCTTTATGAGTTGCAGTTGGAGTTAACATCGGCATGTTATCACCTATTGCAATTTCTTTAATGCTCAGAGTTTCACCACTGAATGTAGCGCCTACAAGTGCAACTATCCCATCTTGGTCTCTCAGTCTGTTATAGGCGTTTACTGCTTCAGTCTTGTCCCCTTTGCTGTCATAAGCTATAATTTCAACTTTTTTGCCATCAACACCGCCGGCTGCATTTATTTCTTTAGCTGCTAACATAGCACCTTCTCTAACAGATGTCCCATACATACTGTTGTCTCCGGTCATCGGACCGATAACCCCAATCTTAATAACTTCCGTACCCTTGGACCCCCCTGAGCATCCTGCCAATACAACTGTTAATATTAGCACGGCTACAAGGACTAAAGATAATTTTCTTGATTTCATAAAAATTTGTTCTCCCTCCTTATTATTACTCTCTTACTTGATAATAAACCATAATAAAAAAACAAAGGTCTATCGTATTGTTGAATAAACTTCTTTGTTTACTTGAATCATAGCTTATTATACCTACACCTTTTTTTGAAATTCTCCAATACATTTTATCACTTATCAAAACAAGATACAATAAAAAATTTTTTATATTTAATATATTTTATATCCTTAAATAATATGAGAAAATTTCAAATTTCAATTATGAAATTTCATCATTAATAATATCTTTTACCACTTCCCCTGCAACTATAAGCCCCGCGACGGAAGGGACAAAGGAAATGCTTCCCGGTACTTGACGTTTTACCGTAGTGCTCGTTTCAGGCGTTTCCATTTTCGCCGGTTTTATGGGAACCTCCGTAGAATATACTACTTTTAACGATTCAACTCCTCTTGCCCTTAGTTCTTTTCTGATTACTTTTGCCAAGGGACAAATAGTCGTATCATATATATCCGCTACTTCAAAACGAGTAGGATCCAATTTATTTCCTGCGCCCATACAGCTTATTATAGGTATATTCCTTTCCTTCGCTTTTATAATCAAATCTATCTTTGATGTAACTGTATCTATTGCATCTACAATATAATCATAATCTTTTGATATCATTTCCTCTGAGCAGTCGGGCAAATAAAATTTTTGAATGGTTTTAACATTTGCATGAGGATTTATTTCATGGATCCTGTCCTTCATTAACTCTGTTTTGGCTTTACCGATAGTTTTCGTTGTGGAATGTAATTGACGATTGATATTTGTGATACTGACTACATCATGATCGATCAATACAAAATTCGATATGCCGGCACGTACCAATCCTTCAACTACGAAGCTGCCAACACCGCCTAAACCAAATATGGCGACTTTTGCTTTCTTAAGTTTTTTAAGGGCTTCTTTTCCTATGAGTATTTCCGTTCGAGAAAATTCATGCAACATAATAACTCTCCTTATTATAGGGTATAGGGATTAGGGATTAGGGGTTTACGGTCTCTGGTCTCGGGCATCCGGTCTCAGGGAACTAAGAACTAAGAACTAAAATAGGTCTCTGGTCTCTGGTCTCGGGGCTCAGGTCTCGGGCATCCGGTCTCAGGTGTTGAACTGACAACTGAAAGATAACTATCGCTCAACTATCGCTCAACTATTGTTCAACTATCGTTTATCGTGTAATAATGCTTCGCATCAGTCTGAGGTCTGAATTAACTATGAACTAATAACTAATAGATAAGGAGGATTTTGTGTTTTCAAACACAAAATCTACATTAGTAAATGAATGATGAATAATTAATAATGAATAATTCAGGAAGGAATTTGCTACAGGCAAATTCCCACCATCACTAACCTCTGACCTCTAACCTCTAACCTCTATATTCAATCATAAATCTTAAATCTTAAATCTTAAATCAATTGCTATCGTTCAACTATTGCTCAACTAACGTTTAACTATTGTTTAACTATTACTCCCGAAGCTCCAATATTTTTCTCTCTTCTCTTTTCTATTAAAATTTGAGGAAACAAAGGAATTCTGATATAATACATTAACTAAGGAAATTTCAATTGTGAAATTTCCTCAATTATTTAATGCCTGGGAGTGGTAAATTTGAATAATATAGAACTGATAAACGTTATGATTGATCTGAATAGCGGCTTATTACAGGAAAAAGTTAAAAGAGGCACTACTGTTTTAGAGCTTATATCGTCTTTGAAATTAACTCCTAAATATAAGATAGTTGCAGCGAAGGTAAATAACCGTATGGCTGAACTCACATTTCCATTAACCGATGATTGCCGGGTCGATTTAATAGATTTATCCGATACAGATGGAAACAGAATATATCAAAGAAGCTTGAGCTTCGTTTTTATTAAAGCGGCAAGAGATATATTAGGAGATTGTGAGGTTTTAATTGAGCATTCATTAAGTAAAGGTATATATTGTGAAATTAAATACCAAAGTAATATTGATGAAAAAGATATCAGTGCTATAAAACAAAGGATGCAAGAGATCATAGATGAGGATATACCCTTTAAAAAAGAGCAGATATCCATAGAAGAAGCAATGCGTATATTTAAGGAACAAGGCATGGAGAGTCAAGTCAAGATTCTTAAATTTGCACAAAAGGATTATGTTAATATTTACAGCTGCGGGCAGCTTAAAAACTACTTTTACGGATATATGGTTCCGAGTACAGGTTATTTAAATTTGTTTGATTTAATTCCTTATAAAAGCGGAGTGATTCTAAGATTTCCGCAAAAAGAAGCCCCCGACAGATTGCCGGAATACAAAGAACAGAAGAAGCTTGCTATGATTTTTAAAGAATCGGAAGATTGGGGGAAGTTATTAGGATTGGCATATGTTTCTGATTTAAATGAAAAAATTGAAACAGAAACATATGAAGACATAATAAGAATAGCAGAGGCTTTGCATGAGAAGAAAATAGCTGCTATAGCAGATAAAATCAATAAGGAGAATAAACGCCTTATTTTGATAGCCGGTCCTTCTTCTTCCGGCAAGACTACTTTTGCTCAGAGGCTTGCAGTGCAGATGCGTGTTAATGGATTAGATCCTATAGCTTTTTCAACGGATGATTATTTTTTGGAGAGGTCCCAAACACCAAAAGATGAGAATGGTGAATATGATTTTGAATCATTGGAAGCTTTGGATTTAGAGTTATTTAATAAACATCTTAAGGATCTTCTGGAAGGCAAAGAAGTAGATCTGCCAAGCTTTAACTTCCTAAAAGGAGAAAAAGAATTTGGTAAAAGAATCATAAAAGTATCACATAATCAACCTATTATTATTGAGGGTATACATGGCTTGAATGATAAGCTTACTGAAAAAATATCAAAAAATGATAAATTTAAAATATATATCAGTGCTTTAACACAGCTTAATATTGATAGCCATAATAGAATACCAACAACGGATTCACGTTTGATTAGAAGATTAGTAAGGGATAATTTATTTAGAGGACATTCCGCTAAAATGACTCTGAAATTATGGGCATCTGTAAGAAAAGGAGAGGAGAAAAACATATTTCCATTTCAAGAAGAAGCAGATATGATGTTCAATTCTGTTTTGGTATATGAGCTTGCAGTTCTCAAAAAATATGCGGAACCTTTATTAAGGGAAATAAAAGAAGAAGATAATGAGTATATGGAAGCAAAACGGCTCCTAAGTCTCTTAAGTTATTTTTTATCTATCGATGACGAATGTGCTATATTGAATAATTCAATAATAAAAGAATTTATAGGAGGCAGCTGCTTTTTAAAATAGCAGCTTCATACAAATAGCAAAGTATTCGGGAAAGGAGAAATAAATGTATAAGATAGGCTGTCATCTTTCTACTTCAAATGGATTTAAAAAAATGGGAGAAGTAGCTGTGAAAATAAATGCCAACACGTTTCAATTTTTTACCAGAAATCCAAGAGGGGGAGATGCAAGGAGTCTGATCCAATATGATTTGGATGGATTGGCTCAAATACTAAAGGATCATGAGTTTGGTGAAATATTAGCCCATTCTCCATATACACTCAACATGGCTTCTTCAAATCCGCAGACGCGGGCTTTTGCTAAGATGATATTAACAGATGATTTAAACAGATTAGATAGAATGCCATGCAATTTATATAATATTCATCCGGGAAGTCATTCCGGACAGGGACCGGAGCAGGGCATCACTAATATTTCTGAAATTATAAATGAGGTCTTAAGTAATGATAGTAAATCGATGATTTTATTGGAGACTATGTCCGGAAAGGGAACAGAGATAGGCAGCACCTTTCAAGAATTGCGAGTGATTATGGATCGAATCGAGCATTCCGATAAAATAGGTGTTTGCTTAGATACCTGTCATTTGTATAGTGCCGGATATGATATAGTAAACAGATTAGAGGATGTATTGGAGGAACTGAATGACATTATTGGATTGGAAAAGGTCAAGGCTGTTCATCTGAATGACAGCATGAATGAATTCAATAGTAAAAAAGATAGGCATGCCGGTATCGGAGAAGGAAAAATTGGTTTGGAGCCGATTATCCGTTTAATGACACATCCTCAGCTTAAGCATCTGCCATTTATTTTGGAGACTCCCAATGACGTTGAGGGCCACAGCAATGAGCTGA
>JAAYPU010000088.1 GCA_012519645.1 Clostridiales bacterium
ATAAATTTGCCTTGGCAAATATTCCTCATTTAAGTTGAATATAACCTCTAAAACGATAGAAATCAATAATGTTGAGGTTGGAAACTAAAATATATATTGTTTCATTACAAAAAATCAACAAGCCCCCAGGAACATCTGTCTACCGAGATTTCCTGTGGGGCTTTTTCTTTTTAAAACAATTCCACACCCTTACGAAACTATTATCCGTCACTCTTGGGCGGCATTGGATTTATGTATCTTTTTAAAGTAATACATTTGATTATCTGCCTCTTTAAAGATCTTGCTCAAATCAAACGGTTCTTCTCCTGTGAAAATGCTGTATCCATAGGATACCGTTGGTATTGGTTCCCCTTTGTCCCGTATTTTTGCAAGAGCATTTGTCATACCACTTAGATTAGATTCGATCCTTTCCGTATCAATTTCATTGCTTATAATAGAAATTTCATCTCCTCCATAACGATAGCACTTATAATGCTTATTAAAGGATTCTCTGACTACTGCAGCTACGGTTCTGATCACCTTATCCCCATAATCATGCCCATATGTATCATTTACATATTTGAAGTCATTAATATCGAGGATAATGATCGATAATGCCTTAGGCTTCACTATATCTTTTATTGCTTTATCAAAAGTTGCGCGATTGTAGAGACCGGTCAGCGTATCAAAGCTGCTGTCAAAATCGGACAGGACTATTAAATATAAAAACAAAGTTAACGTTACGCAATGCCATGACGAGAGTGCTGGCGGATATACAAGCTGAATGCTTGTGCCTGCAAGAGTAAAAAGAGACAACACAAGCATTTTCCCCACAATCGGATAATTATATTTTTTCCCCATCTTCAAAGTATTGATGATAAGAAACAGAAAATTAAAAACGTAAACTATTATGAATATAAAAAAGGATTCTCCCCTCATGTATTGATTATTACTGTCAACATAAAAAATAAATCCGAACAGCGGAGACAGAACTGCCGCAATTATATTTATTAAGGTAGGAATCAACCAAAGTCTATGAGTTGTAAAAATCCTTCTATTAAAAATCAAAGTAATTACAATAGGAATTATCGGCGTAAGAGAAAAACCCATTACATTTAAAAAAATATTTATATTGCGAAGATGTGTACTTCCTTCTGTATATAGCGTCCCTGCTTCAGATAAAATTATAAATATTGTGAGAATTATACCTGCCAGAAATGGTTTTTTACGTTTAGAATCCAATGCAGTATTTGAATACAAAAACCCAATAAGGCAAAGAAGTGCAACTATATCTATTGAATATGTGGCTATATACATTATTTATCCCCCTTAGCGAAAACCTTGTTGACAAGCTCGCCTGCAATAGCATCCGTATCGTTTTGTCACATCACGCTGAGGACACTATCAACCGAATGCTGAGAATATTTATTTATCATTATTGTACACTGAAGAGCCTTTAGAGTAAAGAAAAGAAAGTGCCATCACCGATAAACTTCTATTATGGTGACAGCACCTCTGTGTTAAGATGAGTATGGGATTTTTTGTCTTATGTTTCTTTCATTCAACATCGAAAATCTCTGCCCAAGTATCAATCATTGAATGTAATTTTTCATGTACACCATGTCCAATGACGTTTTCTTCGTGCTTCTCAAATTGTAAGAACAGAAAGTTTTGCTCTTGTTCATTGATCACTTTATCCGCCATCAAGAAAAGCACGTTGTTTTCCTTCTCAATATGCCGTCGCAGCAGATCACTGTAGAGCATAGCTGCATTTTTGAATCCTTCAATATTTTTTATATCAAGACTCTGTTCCATTTGCGCAATGTAGTTTCTGCCCTGAACGTGTTCCTGAAGCATAACACCCACGGGGCCGCCCTCATTAGGGACTCCCTTGTTAATCAGTTCTTTGAATAAGATATTTTCTTCTTTGCCGTGGTGACATTTATCCGCAAATATCTTGAGGAAATAAACCACATCATCGTAATAATTAAGAAGAATTTCAGCATCAAAACTATCAGCATTAATCATTTTGTTAAGTATTTGAAGGACATAAAGGATAGCATCGTGTTCCTTCCGGAGATCTTGTGTCGCTTTTCCCATTTTCAGACCCTCCTTTTATTAAATTATATATACTTTATTCCATCGATCTAATCTGACCGGTTTTATTAAATATACCCTCAATATGTTTCGCTAAACAAATATCAAGACCCAACAAATTTGCTTTTAGTTTATAAAACCCAGTATTTTCAATGCTTTTCTCGGCTTGAAACTGAGTAGTATTGGCGGTATATTAAACAAATATGCAAAAAGGTGCTCTGCAATAATTACACTGCAGAGTGCCTTTCTTATGATCCTATCATTGCTTCCGCCCGATGTATATGATTGGCTATTTGGTCAGCAAACTCTGTCCATAATTGCTTTGGCAGACCATGTCCCATCCCTTCATAAATTACCAACTTGGCATTTGGAATGGCTTCAGCTGTGGCGCGTCCTCCGCTGACATTAACCATCTTATCACTATCACCATGAATAATAAGAGCAGGTACCTGCAAAGAACGAAGCTTTTCCGTACGATCACCGGATTTCAGAACTGCCGCAGCCTGTCTCATTCCCCTTGGCCAAAGCCTGTCTACCAAAATTCTGAAACCATCATCTTCTGAAGCTTCATCGTAAACCCTTTTGATCCTGATACTATACATTTTAATTAACCCCTTCTCTTACTATTTTAACAGCATTCGCCGCTGCCACCTGAACAATCACAAGTAGGTTCCGTTCCTAAAAGCCATCCCATAATAACCGCATATGCGCACCCGACACCCGACTTTACTTCAATCGCATTGAATGCACAGTTTTTTGCACATGCACCGCATTCCATGCAGTCATCCTTATCAATAATTTCAGCTTTACCTTTTAGTATCCTGAATACATTATGAGGGCAGACTTCAATACACCTTCCGCAGCCGACACATTTGTCCGAATCAAGTTTCAATGTGCATACAT
>JAAYPU010000008.1 GCA_012519645.1 Clostridiales bacterium
AAAAATATACTAATACTTGCCCTGTTATGTTCGCCTCTTCAATTCAAGCAAAACTGGATAACACTTATGGGCAAAGTAAAAAAGCTGGGGAGGATTTATTATTTAACTACAGCAAAGAGACACATGCCAAGGTTTTAATCTACCGCTTCCCAAATGTATTTGGTAAATGGTGCAGGCCCAATTATAATAGCGCAGTTGCAACCTTTTGCCATAACATAGCACATGATTTGCCTGTAACTGTGAATGATCCAAGTGTTATTATGAACCTTATAGATATAGATGATTTAGTAGATGAACTGATTAATGCTTTGAGTTCAAAAGAAAATAAAGTCGATGGGTTTTGTGAGGTGCCAATAATACATACCATTTCCCTTGGAGAAATCGTGGGGTTACTTTATTCTTTTAAGAAAAGCCGTGAGGACTTATCAATTCCTAACATGTCGGATGAATTCACTAAAAAATTATATAGCACATACCTAAGCCACTTACCGGAGGATAATTTTATTTACGGATTAAAAATGAATAAAGACAACCGTGGCTCTTTTACTGAGGTTTTCAAATTAATAGACAGGGGCCAGGTATCAGTAAACATTTCTAAGCCGGGAATTACTAAAGGCAATCATTGGCATCACACAAAAAATGAAAAATTTCTTGTAGTAAGCGGTAAAGGGGTTATCCGTTTTAGAAGGATCGATTCTGATGAAATATTAAAATACTATGTTAGCGGTGAAAAACTTGAGGTAATAGATATACCGCCGGGCTACACCCACAACATCGAAAACCTTGGTAGTTCGGATATGGTGACCATTATGTGGGCTAATGAATTATTTGACCCGGAAAAACCAGATACATATTATTTGGAGGTATAAACGCATGCAAAAGCTAAAGGTTATGACAGTTGTTGGCACCAGACCAGAAATAATCAGACTGTCAGCCGTTATAAATAAATTAGAAGAGTCAAAGGCCATTGAGCACACCCTTGTGCACACCGGTCAAAATTATGACTTCGAATTAAACGAGGTATTCTTTAAAGACTTTAACTTGAAAAACCCGGATTACTACCTTAATGCAGCCACCGGTACAGCAGTAGAAACAATAGGGAACATTTTAATAAAAATAGATCCCATACTTGAGGAAGTTAAGCCGGATGCCTTTTTAGTGCTTGGCGACACCAACAGCTGTCTCTGTGCTATCGCTGCAAAAAGAAGGCATATTCCTGTTTTTCACATGGAAGCAGGCAACAGATGCTTTGATCAAAGGGTTCCGGAAGAAACCAACAGAAAAATAGTGGATCATATAGCAGACATCAACTTAACCTACAGTGATATTGCAAGGGAATACTTAATAAGCGAAGGTTTGCCGGCAGATAGAATCATTAAAACGGGTAGCCCCATGTTCGAAGTGTTAAATTCCAAAAAGGACGAAATTGAAAAGTCAGATGTGCTGGTTAGGCTTGGATTAAATAGCGATAACTATTTTGTGATATCTGCCCATAGAGAAGAGAATATCAATTCAGAAACCAATTTCTTGGATTTAGTAGACAGCCTTAATGCAATTGCAGAAGAATACAAACTTCCTATTATAATCAGCACTCATCCTCGAACAAAAAAAATGATAGAAGAAAAAGAAATAGAATTTAATCCATTAATTCAGACAATGAAGCCCCTTGGTTTTATTGATTATATAAAACTCCAAACAAATGCCAAAGCAGTGCTTAGTGATAGCGGCACTATCAGTGAGGAGTCATCTATTCTAGGGTTAAGGGCATTAAACATTAGGCAGGCCCATGAAAGACCGGAAGTAATGGAAGAAGGATCGGTTATGATGGTTGGGCTTAAAAAGGAGAGAATATTGCAGGGGCTTGCGGTGTTGGGAAATCAGAATGAAGATATGCTGAGATTAGTTGGTGATTATAGTATGCCTAATGTATCAGATAAAGTACTGAGGATAATTCTTTCTTATACGGATTATGTGAATAGGGTTGTATGGGGGAAGGACAAATGAAAAAAAAAG
>JAAYPU010000089.1 GCA_012519645.1 Clostridiales bacterium
TCATCAAAGACTAATAAAAAAGGGTATATTGAACAAATTGAAAGACGGCTTGAGAAAGGAAGATGCTTTCAGCGGCCATATTTGGGAACAAGGGAATGCATGGCATATTTCAAGAAAGCCGACGAAAAAGATTTAGAAGAGTGTAAGGATATAAATATTGAAGTAGGTAGTATGCATTTTGACACTGCATTTTGTCAAGCAGGTTCAAATAGCAAGGATGATGATAGTATTCAATTTATAAGGCATCAAGAGGAGAGAGTTAGGGATATTGTATGGGGAATACCAAAGCACGTTTTCTTTAAAGGTAATATTGAAAATGGCAGATTAATAATTCCGAAAGAAATATATGATGAGTTGTATAGACTGGAGGGATTTGATGCTTAAGGAACTAATTGATAAAGGCAATGAATTGGATAGGGAAGGAAAACTAATCCCAATAGGATACAATGAATATAGATCATTTCCAATTCGTATTGTTATACATATATTTCCTGATAAAGACTTAAAAGACAGTATAATGGTATCTGAGTATTCTTCTAATGACAATAGGCCACTGCCAAAATTATCTAGAGCTAGTGGTGTTAAACCGTATCCACTGGCTGATGAAAGCGGCTATGTTTTTGGAATAGAAAGAATTAATGAAGATAAAATTGATGAAAAAGCCGCAGAAAAACATAAGAAATATATAGAATTGCTTTCAAAAATGCTTAATTCAGATTCTATTACTGATCCATTATTGCTTGAGGCAATAAAGTATATAAAAGATCATTTAGATCATATAAAGTGTATAGTTGAAAAATCTGCAATAGGTAAGAAACTTTTTAATAAGGATTGGATTACATTTGTTTATGAGAAAAGAGAACTGGAGGGTAAGTATTTATTTGAGCATAATGAAGTTTATACTTTCTGGAAGGAATTTGTTAAGCAAGATCTATGTCTTGAACAAAAAAACCAATGTAATATATGCGGAAACAACGACTATTTGATAAGGAAAGTTACATCAGAATTCGCATATAGAGGCAGTTCAAGACCATTTACTAGTATTAATAAAGACGCATTTGTTTCTTATCGCTATAAAAAAGATAATGCATCGCTTGGAATCTGTTTAGACTGCGCAGAAAGGATTTCTAAGGCATTAGGATATCTTATTAACAACAATTATATCGAGACGATTTTTAACGATAAGACAGCACAAGGTAGAGTGAATATGGATAGTTCACGCAATTTGGATGCTATTTTTTGGATAAAGGAAGAAGCAGAAATATCAAGCATGGAGGAAGAGATTAGTATTCTTGACCCCATATTAACACCATTAAAGTTGACTGATAGGATCAAGATTGAGACGACAGAACAGTTATTAAATGATTTCCTAAACTCCCCTTGGACAGGGATAAGAAGTTCTTTAAATATTAATGAGAACGAAGTATATATTCTTATTATTTCGCCCAATGGGCCTGGAAGAATTGTGATAAGAGACTTTGTTAAAGCTTCTGTAGATAAAATCAAGACAAATTTAGCTATATATTTCAATGCGCTGAATATTACAAGTATAAATGGGGAAAAAGGGAAACCGTATACTATTCAGATGTTATTTGAAATCATGGACACAAATGATCCTAACATAGTAAAATCACTGGTTAGAACTGCTTATTTAGGTGAATTACCAGCGTATGCGATTTTACATTCTGCTGTTAGAAGGTTTTGTGTGCAAGTGATGCAAAGTGATAAAAAGGAGGGTAAATATGATAACAAGATTTATGTTGAGGAGTTGCTAGCAAGTACAATCAAATTATATCTAACTCATAGAAAGGGAGGAGATGAATTGATGGAAGAATTGATTGAAAGACGACGGGATCCTGCATATCAATCAGGAAAGTTATTAGCTATTTTGGAAGAGATACAAAAAAGAGCAATCTCAAGAGATATGTCTGCTACTGTAACAAAAAGGTATTTTGGAGGAGCTATTGCAGCACCAAAAGTTGTATTAGCTATGCTGGTGGAAATGGCCACAAAGGCACATATGCCAAAGATTGAGAGAGAAAAGCGAGGATACAAAGAGGTGGAATCTTTATTAGAAGATACCCTCTCACTTATTGATGATCTTGGAGGATTTCCAGATACCCTTTCAATTGAAAAGCAGGGAGAATTTATTCTTGGATACTATCAGCAAAAGGCAAAGCTCTCGAAAGAGAGAGAAGAATATTTTAAATCAAAAGGAGTGAATTTGAATGGATAATAATTTATATCTTAACCCTAATAGAAGACATGATTTTGTGCTATTTTTTGATGTAACAGATGGAAACCCAAATGGTGATCCTGATGCAGGTAACTTGCCTCGTTTTGACCCGGAAACAAATTATGGATTTGTTACTGATGTATCGTTGAAGCGTAAAATTCGTGACTACGTAGCAATGTTTTATAATAAGGAAATCTATATACAAAGCAAAGAAGCATTGAATACTCTTTATAATAAGGCAGCTATTGATTTAAAATATGAATTACCGGCAGTTGAAATTATTGATGATGGGTTATGGAAATGGGTTTGTGACGAAGCAGGTGCAATATTTGATACAAGCATTGTAGATGGAAATAGAATAGTAGAATATAAACATAGATTTGAAGAAAAAACAAAGAATAAACAAAAATCAGAAATAATTAATAGGATTAAAGGTGAAGAGATTGAATTGCCTAAAGAAATTGAAGACAATTTCAAAAAACTTATTGAAAAAATAGTTGATAAGAATAGCGAAATAGCTGAGTTAACAAAAAAAGATAGAGAAGTTATTAGTAATTATATGGTAAGAAAGTATTATGACATTCGTATGTTTGGTGCCGTTTTAACTGCAGGGACAAATGCTGGACAAATACGAGGACCACTACAGTTAACATTTGCAAGGTCATTATCACCAATTTTTCCAAGAGATATTACTATAACAAGAATAGCAGTTACAAAGGAATCTGATAAAAGAAAAAAGGATACTGAAATGGGGCGTAAACATTTTATTCATTATGGACTATACCGCGCACATGGTTTCTACAATCCTAAACTTGCAGAAAGACTTATTAATGGGGAAGATGGTTTTAAAAACCCTGTTAAAGATGAAGATTTAAAAATACTATGGGATGCTTTACAAAACATGTTTGAAGTTCATCACACATCATCAAGTGGTGAGGTTAGATTTAGAGGACTATATATTTTTAGTCATGATGATGAAACAGGCAAAGGTAAAGCCCATGCGCATAAGTTGTTTGATTTAGTTAGTACTGGATTAAAAAATCAGTCTAATCCTCCAAGGTCTTTTGACGATTATTATCCATTACCTGAACAGAAATCAATTGTACTTCCTGAAGGTATACAGCTAAAAACATTCGGTGTATAGATGAAAACTAATTATAAAGAGGAAGACTTTCTACTCCTATCCGGAATACAACACTTTGTATTCTGCAAACGACAGTGGGCACTGATACATATTGAGCAGCAGTGGCAGGATAATCTCCGTACTATTGAGGGAGCAATTCTGCATGAGAAAACCCATGACAATACTATAAAAGAATCCCGTGGGGATTTGATTATTTCTCGGGGCATGGGAATTTTCTCAACTTCTTTAGGCTTGACCGGAGCTTGTGATGTTGTTGAATTTCATAGATCATCGGAAGGGATAAGCATATTTGGCAGAGATGGGACATATAAACCGGTTCCAGTAGAGTATAAAAAGGGAAAACCCAAAGAAGACGAGTCCGATGTACTGCAGCTATGTGCACAGGCTATATGTCTTGAAGAAATGCTTTTATGCGAAATCCCGGAAGCATTTTTATTCTATGGAGAAGCCAGGCGCAGGTTAAAAATTGTACTCGATGAAGCGTTGCGTGATCGTGTTAAAGTAATTGCCAGAGAAATGCATGAATTATATGATAGGAGGTACACACCCAAAGTTAAGCCATCTAAAAGCTGTAAGGCATGTTCTCTTGTTGAAATTTGCATACCAAAGCTATGCAAAAATCCCTCCGCTGTCTATTATATCAATAGATACCTATCGGAGGTGGAGGAATGAGGAAACTGTTGAATACACTCTATGTCACATCTCCTGATACTTATTTATCGCTTGACGGAGAAAACATTGTGATTCTGAAAGATGAAGAGGAAGTATCAAGGATTCCGTTGCATAACCTTGAGGGCATCGTTGCTTTTGGCTATACCGGAGCAAGTCCGGCATTGATGGGAGCTTGTGCAAAGCGCAATATAGCATTGAGCTTTATGAAACAGAACGGGAAATTTCTTGCAAGAGTCGTCGGTGAGGTCAGAGGAAATGTTACTTTGAGAAAAGCCCAATATAGACTTTCAGATAGTCAGGAAGAAAGTATGAAGATTGCCAGAAACTTTATTATAGGAAAGA
>JAAYPU010000090.1 GCA_012519645.1 Clostridiales bacterium
GTCTACAAAAAAGTTGACGTCCCCTTATATAATTTCGCCTGCATCTTTATTTATTGATTGATTGTTACCAGTTATTGAAAACTTGTGCCTTAGACTTTTTATATAATTATTTAAAACGTATGTTGCCGAATCAAATATTATCGGACACCAATCATTTGAGCGATTAACAACTGCATAATCTACAAGGTCGCTGAACTCTGTTATTTTTTCCCTACGTATAAATTGCATCATTTCCATTATAATAGTGTATCTTTCGGAAGTTGACGGTCTTAATAATTCCGAAATATCAACACCGTTTATGACTTTAATATCTTCAACTTTATACTGTGCTTTATCAGCATCATCCATGTGTAACATATACCGCACCATAGCTTTAGAGTTATGACACCTATGTGGTATAGGAGCATTTAGCTTTTTAGTTATTTCTAGTACTTGGTCGTAACTTTTCACAGATCCAAACATTAATAAAACATGATAATGCGGTTTTTTAGGTTTTCCGTTACCGTCAATGTCCCTGTCATGCAACGGGGAAATAACGCACTCTATATAATAACTTTTTATAATTTCTTCCCAGTCCTCTGGGGCACTTTCTGGGTATATTATACAAGTCCAGTTTCTTGTCCTGCTTTCTTTTGTTTTAGCCATATGTTATAATTACCTCGTACTTTCTAGAAATAGCTTCGTAAGCGACTTTGAAGCTATTTCTTACTAAACGTGAACACTGAACACCATAGGGGGGTCGTAGTCACCCCCTATGGTATTCAGACTTTGTTTCCTGTTTGTATTTCTTTTACCAAGAGGTCTGAATATAAGTAAACCAGTGACTCTATAAATTTTGTGTTATCGTAGACGTCACAACCTAAATTTTTATTTATTTTAATTACAGAATCCTCTATTGTTTTTAAAGTTTCTTTTCTGAATCTATAACTTTTCATTACTTTATTCATACTTTTATTCCTTTCCAGATCCTCTTTGGTCGCTCTTTGAAGCTTTTTACGATAAATGGGAATATACCATAGTCAATCACAAATACAGCTTCTAGCCTTTTACAGCTTTAACAAACTCAACGCGGGGACGCAACAAGAGAGCGGGCGAGATTATAAATATACTTTCTATATTACAACTTCTCGCCCTACAATCCCCTGCGGGGTCTAGTCCTTTACCTCTAATAATTCATCTACAATTTCATTGTAACTTTTTAGTACATCTTTAATGGCTTCTAATATTTCTTTATCTGTATAATGGTCAAATTTTGAAATTGCCTCTATCATGCCAATACAAAAGCAATCTTTATTGAAACCCTCATAATCTTTCTTTAGTTGTTGTTTGGCAAATTCCGCCCAGTTAACTTTCATTTCTTCTACTTCCTTTCTTATCTTATCTTATGTATTAATTATACCATTATGTATATACACTGTCAATACATTTATACATTACAATTATGTTACAGATAAAGTAAGACACGCTTCCTGCAACTTCGTTAGGCAGGAAGCGTGAATAGTAAAGTTTCGCCTATCCCAAACCTAACCTCGAATTTTTTTTACTAAGTTCTATTTTTTTTCTAAAATTTTTAAGATTACAATCTACATAGTTTGGAACTTCTAACGTATTATAATTTACTTTATCCCAATTCATTTTTGACTTGTCTATACGAAATACTTTTGACTTGTTTCTTTGAATGTCGAACAACTTATAAGATATTGCTTTTGATGAACCTTTACATAAATATATATAATTACACTGTTCTCTTAACCTTTTTTCCACCATATCAATATTTATGGCTGTAAAAAGTAATAATATATTTTGTTTTCCTATTGTGTTAAAAAATATGCTAGCATCAGTATTATTGCTCCAATTGCGGGAATCTAGGAAATAATAACATTCGTCTAGTAAAAGCACTTTCGGCGTGTGGTTGAATGGTATTTCGTCAAGTGAATTGATGGTTGTCCATTCTGAAACATTCATATTACTGTAAACCTCAAGTCCTCTATTCCTATAAGATTCTGCTATTAGATAAGTAAGAAGCGTTTTTCCGCTTCTTTGATAACCTAAACTTCCAATAATTAAGCCTGCCATAACAATCACTCCGCTTGATTTATTTGTGATTGAACTTTTATTCCTCTTATAAGTTCATCCTGCGTATATGCTTTTAGCAGAGATTTCATATTCATGGATGATAAAAATGATAAATTTTTATTTGAACTAATCATTTTTAAATACCTTTCCATGAATGATTTTATTTCCTGTAAATTGTACTTCTCAGCAAAATACTCCATTTCGCTAAGAATTCTAATTTGTCCCTGATCCAGTGATGGAATAATTGAATAAATATCTCTTATACTTGATCCTTCTGATCCTTCTACGAAGCTTGAAAACTCTTTATCAAAATCTATCATATTTTTTACCTATCCTTTTAATAATAATATTAATTGCAAGCCTATAATAATGTATATAAGCCATGATGTGCTATCTGATTTTTTAAATAAATTTTGCACCATTATTTTAGACATTTTTTTTGTGTCCTGGATAAAATTAATATCATCATCAGTTAAATTGATGATATAATTATTTCCTAATCTTCTAAATTCGTTGACGTCTAAAATAGCATTAAGCTTCTTATTTATATCCTTTAGTGTTTTTCCTGTGTATAATTCGTTTTTTGTAATTGCATAAAACATATTATTTTATCTCCTTAACAATTAATAAAGTTATTACTACAAATTCAAATGCAATAAAGAAAGCTAATATATAACCCATATTTTTTTACCTTCCTTTTGTAATGA
>JAAYPU010000091.1 GCA_012519645.1 Clostridiales bacterium
AACTGAAAACTGATAGTTAAGGTTGACTTTGCTTCTCAAAGTCTAGTATTAGAATAACACTTATACAAAAAAACTATAATAGTGAAATTTGTTATAAACAAATTTCTTCATTATCTTTCAGTTGTCAGTTTATTTCTGGCGAACATAATTCCCCTCTGCTTCGGACTCCGGACTGAGAGAACTAACCACTAATCCCTGTCCTCTACTTTAATTATATTCATTCATAGCCTTGTCTATACCCTCGGCGAGCCATGTTTCAACCGCCGCAGCGGCAGCCTCAACTGCTTTTCTCATCGCATTTATTTCTTCCTTATGAAAAGAATCCAGTACATAGTTTGATAATTCTCGAGCAGGGTCTTTTCCTATTCCAATTCGTATTCTTGGAAAATCATCCGACACCAAATTATAAATAATGGAACGCATACCATTATGAGTACCTGCGCTGCCCTTTTTTCGTATTCGTATTTTGCCCACTTCTACATCGATATCATCATATATAACGATCAGCTTATCAAGGCTTTCTTTATAATAGTCAACAATCTCTTTAATACTGTTTCCGCTGAGGTTCATAAAGGTCTGAGGCTTTACTAACAGTACTTTCTCATTACCAATGGTCCCTTCCCCAAGGAGAGCCTTATGCTTGATTTTATTGATTTTTATATTATTCTTTTCAGCAATATGATCCAAAGTGATAAATCCGATATTATGCCTGGTATTTTCATATTTTTTTCCCGGGTTACCTAAACCTACGATTATATACATTTCTTATTCTCCCAAATTAAAGTATGCAAAAAATCCCGAATAATTAAATGGCCTGACACGAGTAAAAACCAAAATACATTCGAGATTCATTCTGCACCTTGTAATTCCTGATTATTTTTGATTGCAGATTATACATGGTACAAATTTTTTATCGGCTGCTGGTAGTAAATAATTTACTTACAGAGTGATTGCTGTATATACGTGTAATAGCTTCAGCGAAAATCGGAGCAATAGAAAGAACTTTGATTTTATCCAACCTTTTCTCTTCTTTAAGAGGTATGGTGTTTAAAACAACCAGTTCTTCTATGGCAGAATCTTTAATTCTATTTATTGCATTACCTGATAAAACCGGATGTGTTGCGCATGCAAAAACCTTCTTTGCGCCCATATCTCTCAATGCATTTGCTGCATTAGTGATAGTTCCGGCAGTATCAATCATATCATCTACTAAAATAACATTTTTATCCCTTATATCGCCGATTACATTCATGATTTCCGATACATTTGCTTTCGGTCTTCGTTTATCAATAATTGCAATAGGAACATTTAAAATATGTGCAAAGTTCCTTGCTCTCGTAACACTTCCTATATCCGGAGATACTACAACTACGTCTTCTAATTCTAAATCATGAAAGTATTTACCTAATATAGGAACTCCCAATAAATGATCCACCGGAATATCAAAATAACCTTGGATCTGTGATGCATGCAAATCCATGCTTAAAACCCTGTTGGCACCTGCAGATGTAATGAGATTTGCAACAAGCTTAGCTGTAATCGGATCCCTTGCTTTGGTTTTTCTGTCCTGTCGTGCATAGCCGTAATAAGGCATAACAGCAGTTATCCTTCCAGCCGATGCTCTTTTCATTGCATCTATCATTATCAATAACTCCATCAGATTGTTATTTACTGGTTCGCATGTGGATTGTACAATATATATATCTGCACCGCGCACAGTCTCATTAATGTCAACGGATATTTCACCATCACTAAAAACGCCCACAACTGCATCACCAAGTTTTTTACCCATACATGCTGCTATTTCTTCAGCCACTTCTACATTTGAGTTGCCTGCAAACACCTTGATTTCTCTGCCAAGATCTTTCATTTGTAAATTCGCCTCATTCCTTTATTTTTTTCCTATCTACCCAGTTTTTAATGTGTTTTTGTTTTTCTCTCCCAATACACAATGCGCCATCCGGTACTTCCAATGTAACGGTCGTTCCAGCCGCTACAAAACCCCTTTTCCTTACAGTTACCGGCGCTATAAGATTAACATTGCTTCCAATAAAGGCATCATCTTCAACGGTTATTTTGTTCTTGTTTTTTCCATCATAATTGACAAATATAACTCCGCATCCTATGTTAACATTTTTCCCTACTTCTGCATCACCTATATAAGCCAAATGAGATGCTTTACTGCCATCACCGATAGAAGCATTTTTAACTTCTACAAAGTCACCAATTTTAACATTTTGTCCAATGCTGCTTCCGGGTCTCAAATATGCGAAAGGACCTATATTTGTCCCCTTTCGAACAATACTATCTATAATAACCGAGCTTTGAATTTTAACATTGTCCTCAATAGTTCCATTTTCTATCCGGCTGTTCTGTCCGATAATGCAATTCTCGCCGATTATGGTTTTCCCTTTCAAAATCACTCCGGGGTAAATAACAGTATCCATCCCGACTTCAACTTCTTTATCTATGTAGCAGTTTGATGTATCAATAAAAGAAACCCCTGATTCCATTAGCTTTTCAACAATCCTCTGCCGCATCAACGACTCCGCTTCCGCCAGCTGTTTTCTTGAATTTACACCCATTATTTCCTTTGGGTCAGAAAGAGAAAAAGCTCCTATATCATATTTATTTCTGACACCTATTTCAATCAGGTCCGTTAAATAGTATTCATTTTGAGCGTTTCTATTATCAATATCTGCAAGATGCTTCTTTAATATACCTGCTTTGAAGCAATATACTCCTGAATTAACTTCTTTTATCAAAAGCTCATCTTCCGATGCATCTTTTTGTTCTACAATCTTATTAACAAGACCATTGTCATCCTTTACAATTCTACCATATCCAAATGGGTTTTCAAGCTCTGCAGTTAAAATAGAGATGTCATGATTATTTTCTTTATGATATCTCATAAAAGCTTTAATAGTTTCTTGCGTAATCAAAGGCATATCACCGCATAAAACAATTACATCCCCTGAATCAGGAATGCTGTCCTTAGCTTGCAAAACAGCATGTCCTGTTCCTAGCTGCTCTTTCTGAAGAACAAAGGAAACATTCATATCGGATAACTCTTCTTCAACTGCCTCGGCACCATTTCCGATAACAACTATTATGTTTTCTATATGTGAAGATTTGACTTCCTTTATAACGCTTTCAATCATGCTCAAACCACAAACTTTATGTAAAACTTTTGGTATTTTGGACTTCATACGTGTTCCAGCACCTGCTGCCAATATAACAGCTGTATTCAACGCCATTTCTCACACACCCCTTATTATGTAGTAAACTATTTGCACACGAAAAATACTTTCCTATACCTGTATCAGAGCAGTAGAAATCTATGAATTAAAATTCATGATTTCCTTGCATAAGTTCGCCAACTATTTGCTTCGTAAATAGGGCGAGCTAATATACGAAAGCTTTTATTTTTCTTATTATGTTTCAAATAAAGTATAACATTATTATTTATTTTGTGGAATAGTCCAATAAAAAAGAAACTCCTTATTTTGGAGTTTCTTTATATGTATATGAGTCTTAAATTATTCCTCTGCTGTAGCAAAAACACTATCTTCCTGTTCAGTCTCCATTTCATTTTTTGCTTTATCGTACTCAGAAAAAATAGCTTCTTTAATTTTATTCCTCGTTTCAGAATTAAGCGGGTGTGCTATATCCCTAAAATCACCTTCACCCATTTTTCGACTTGGCATTGCAATAAATAATCCGTTTTGACCTTCGATAATTTTGATGTCATGAACAACAAATTCATCATCGAAAGTGACAGATACTATTGCCTTCATTTTCCCATCATCACTTACTTTTCTTACTCTTACGTCAGTTACATTCACACTGACACACCACCTTTCAGTCGTTCTTAACTGTTTTTCTGATTAACAGATATAGACAAAACAAAATTTTTTTAAATATTCTCCATATTTCGAAAATATCCTTCTTTTTTTTTGAAAATTACAAATTTTTATTAGGATAAACGTAAATAACTCTGCTTTCTGTATCTACTTTTTCTAATGTTATTAATGAAATAAAATTATCCACACGCTTTTTTTCCGGACTATTCATTGAAATCAATACACCTATGCCGACAACTTCAACCTGAAATTCTGTCAGTAAGTCTACCATTCCTCTGGAGGTTCCGCCGCCCTTCATAAAGTCATCAATAATAATCGCTTTACTACCCGGCTTTACTGCTTTTTTCGACATAGACATTTTTTGTATTCTGTCAGTACCGGAAATATAATTAATGCTTACTGTAGACCCTTCTGAAACTTTACTATCCCTTCTGGCAACAATTAAAGGAAGATTTAAAGCATCAGCTGTCATAAGTGCCAGTGGAATACCTTTTGTTTCGACTGTTACCACATAGTCCGCCTTTTTATCTAAGAAATGGGTTGCAAATATTTCTCCTGCTTTTTTCATTATATACGAATCAAACATAATGTCAGAAGTATATAAAAACCCTCCTGCAAGGATTCTGCTCTCATCTCTCAATTTAGCGCAAAGCTCCTCTAATAAATTCTGAGTTTCTTCATCTGATGTGACAGGAATATACTTTACACCGCCTGCAGCACCGGGTATGGTTTCGATCCTACCCAATTTCATATTTTCCATAATTTTTTTTGCAATAACGATATCTTCGCTGATACTTGATTTTGCAGAATCTAATTTATCTGTAAAACTATTCAGTGAGAAAACCTTATTCGGGCGAGAGCTTAATATCTTAATTATCGCACCTACTCTTTCATTCCTTTTCATCAGAACCCTCCAAAAAACTGAATATTTTTTATCTATTATCTTATTTTATTCGTTTTATATTATTTGTCAAACCTTGACTATGGTATAATTTTTTTGCAGGGTGGGAATTATCGTTTTATTGGATTGACAATATATAAATATTATTCATACTATAATAGGGATGAAATTTATTAAATTTCCTCAAATGAATCTTGAACAATAACAATTAATAATTAATGTTACTTTTGCAAAGTGTTGCAATATAATACTATACCAAAGATTTTTGATTTTATTTTCTAAGAATAGATAGCATTAATATCAGACAACAGAAAGAGTATATAGGAGGCATATATGGATATTTCTCTTACTAAAAAGCATTTTCACTGCATAGGAATAGGGGGTATAGGATTAAGTGCGATAGCAGAAATCCTTATTAAGCAAGGTCACAGAGTTACCGGTTCAGACGTAAAAGAAACCGATATCAGTAACCGTCTTAAAAACCTTGGTGCGGAAGTGTACATAGGTCACAAAGGCAGCCAAATAGGTAATTGTGATATGGTTATATATACAGCGGCAGTATCTGATGATAATCCTGAGCTGATAGAAGCAAAAGCGAAAAATATTCCCGCTATATCCCGTGCGGAAATGCTTGGCATTCTTATGAAGAATTATCCTTATAGTATTGCCATTTCAGGAACCCATGGCAAAACTACCACGACATCTATGGTATCACTCATATTAGAAGATGCTTTGATGGACCCTACTATTTTAGTTGGCGGTCATTTAGATGAAATAGGCGGAAACGTAAAAATAGGCAGCAGCTCTTATTTTGTTACTGAAGCATGTGAATATGTAGACAGTTTTTTAAAGCTGAATCCTAAGATAGAAATAATTTTAAATATTGATTCTGATCATTTGGACTATTTTAAAGATATTGAGCATATAGTCAGTTCTTTTCAAAAATTTACCGAAGCTGTACCGGAAAATGGGTTTATTGTAGCCTATAGCGGTAATGCTTTTGTAAAAAGCGTTATCAATCAAGTAAAATGCGATGTTATAACCTTTGGCTTTGACAGCAGTTGTGACTACTATGCAGCAAATATTAAATTCAATGCTGATGGCATGCCAAAATTTGATGTTTTTTATGGCGGTGGCAGATTATGCACCATTCAGCTATCCATACCCGGCGAACACAACATTAATAATTCTTTAGCAGCCATCGCTTGCTGTCATACCTTAGGAGTTACACCTGAATCCATATCAAAAACCTTAGAACGCTTTGAAGGAACAAAACGAAGATTTGATATTATCGGTATTATTCAGGATACTATAAAAATTATTGATGATTATGCACATCATCCAGAAGAAATAAAAGCAACTTTAAAGGCCTGCATTAACGTACCTCATAATAAACTTTGGTGTATTTTTCAACCTCACACATATACGCGAACAAAAGCTCTTTTTGAAGAATTTATAAATGCTTTTGATTTAGCGGATGAAGTCATCATTACAGATATATATGCTGCACGGGAGAAAAACGTTTACCAAATCAGTGCTTTAGATCTGGTAAATGAAATCAAAAAAAAGAAGCCAGAAAAACACGTCCGTTATATTTCTGACTTCGAAGATATTGCCGAATTTATTATAGAAAGTGTCGGGGAAAGAGATTTAGTAATAACCATGGGTGCTGGAGACATCTATAAAGCAGCGGAGTTAATTATTGAAAAATCTAAATAACTAAGAACTAAGAACTAAGAACTAATAGTTATGGTTGATACTTTTCATTCTGAAAAACATCTTCTATCTT
>JAAYPU010000092.1 GCA_012519645.1 Clostridiales bacterium
CTAACCTCTAACCTCTAACCTCTAATATTTCACTAGTTCATAGAGATCACTTCTTCTATGCTTTAAAAGCGGAAGTTGATTGCGTATTTTTTTTATATGATCCAAATCCACTTCACCGTAGATAATATCTTCCTTCTCATTTCCTTGGGCAATGATTTTTCCCCATGGATCTGCCAATGCAGAATGACCATATGCATGATAAGAAGCCTGCAGGTTTCTTGCTGGTGATACCGCTGCAAAGTATACTTGATTATCCAAAGCCCTGGCCCTCAAGGTTAAATCCCAATGTGCGGGACCTGTCGTCATGTTAAAGGCAGCTGGAATGATAATCATTTCAGCCCCCTGCTGGACCATAAGACGCATTAATTCAGGAAATCGCATATCATAACAAATGGCAATTCCTATTTTGCAGTATTCAGTATCTACTACTGTTACTTTATCTCCTTTGCTTAATGTGTCCGACTCTTTAAAGCTTATTCCATTCTCTATATCTATATCAAACAAATGTATTTTCCGATGCTTGCCTATTAAAACTCCTTCCCTGTCGAAAACATAAGATGTATTGAATATTTTCCCATTATCAAACTCAGGTATCGAGCCTCCGATAATATATATTTTTAACTCCTTTGCTAAATCGGAAAGCACCTGTGTTGATTTCCCGGGAAATTTTTCCGCAAACACAGGGAAAAAATCATTTTCATAAGGGCAATTAAACATTTCCGGCAGTACTATGAGCTCACTGCCTTCCTTAGCAGCCTGCCTTATCATCTTTTCAGCCTTATAAAGATTTTCATTTTTATTATCCGTAACAAGCATTTGACATAGTGAAATTTTAAATTTCAAGCCCCCACCTCCATGGTTTCAGGTTTCAGGTTTCAGGTCTCTGGTCTCAGGAAAAGTGATTAGTAGTTAGTGATTAGTGTTTTAGGGCCGATTTAGCATGTCATTGCAAACATCCGAAGGATGTGTGGCAATCTCAATAAGATCGCCACGTCGCTGTCGCTCCTCGCGATGACAAACCAATCAAATAACTAACAATCGTTTAACTATTGCTTAACTATTGTTCAACAGTTGTGAAGCTATATACTATCACGAGGTGTAATAAATCATACACCATAATTACACTCACACTGTGCGAAGCACATATTTTCACTTAATATTACTCAATGTTCACAAATGTTCTCCTATGTAATGGGCATAGACCATACTTTTGGATACCCTCATAATGCTTTTGTGTTCCATATCCTTTATTAGATACAAAATCATATTGAGGATATAAATTATGATATTCGCGCATCATTTTATCTCTTTTAACCTTTGCGACTATTGATGCAGCAGCAATAGAAATGCTTTTTTCATCTCCTTTAATAATCCCTGTTTGATTGATTTTAACATCTTCTAATTTCAGCGCATCGATCAATATATGCTCCGGTTCATATGTAAGTGACTCTATGGCTTTTCTCATAGCCAGCTTAGCAGCATTTAGTATATTGATTTCATCTATAATTTTATTGTCCACGATACCTATGCCAATACTCAAAGCATGCTTTTCAATTTCGCGAACCAGCTCTTCCCTTTTTTTTTCTGTCAGCTTTTTTGAATCATTAATTCCTAAGACATTAAAATCTTGAGGCAAAATTACTGCAGCGGCTACAACCGGTCCAGCCAACGGGCCTCTTCCTACCTCATCTACACCTGCGATAATTTTACATCCTGAATCGAAAAAAGATTTTTCATATTCTTTCATTTTTTTTGTCCGAACAACTTCTATTAAATGCTTTTTATATTGCGTTTCCAATCTTTTGCCCATTTTTTGGACTGCCGAACGGGAATCCATATAAAACAATTCAGCATATAAAGGATATTCGTCAATATAAATATCGTCTATCATATCCATTATTTCATCAACTGTTAAAATTTTTGTATCCACGATAAAAACCTCCGATAAACCCACGGTTTAAATTAAGAATGAATAATGAAGAATGAAAAATTAATGTGAAATTTGCTATGCAAATTCTAAATCTATTAGCTTGATCTATTTACTCTATTCTAATAAAAATAGAGTAAAAAAGCAAAGAATTTGCATAAGCAAATTCTTTCCCAAATTCTTAAATCATAATTCTTAATTCTTAGTTATCAGTTATCAGTTATCAATGGCTTCTCAATGCTTATTTTCCCGATCTTTCCGCTTCTGTACTCATCCATAATAGTCTTGGCAGCACGTTCATAATCCTTTCGCCCGCCTGACTGAATAAACCCTCTTTTATCGCATATGTCATCCATGATTTCTAATGCTGTATCCTTCAATACATCTAATTTAAATCTTTCTTTAAGAAGCTCCGGATAATTATCTGTAAGAAACCCGATAAGCTTCAAAACAATATTTTCTAAATCCAATATTTCATCTTTTATAGAACCAACAAACGCAAGTTTTAAGCCAATTTCCTGATCTTCAAATTTTGGCCATAATATACCGGGTGTATCTAATAACTGAACACCTTCTTTTAAATTGATCCACTGTTTTCCTCTTGTTACACCGGGCTTATTACCTGTTTTTGCACTCTTTTTCCCTGCCATTCTATTAATAAGTGAGGATTTTCCCACATTTGGAATACCTACAATCATTACACGTATTGGTTTTTTCCGGACAGAGTTTGCGTTCATTTGTTGATTCAGGTTTTCAAGTATTCTATATAATTCCTTGATACCTGCCCCACTGTTGGAATTCATAGGAACAGCAATTACTCCGTTTTTTTTGTATGCATCTATCCACTTTTTTGTAACCGTCTCATCTGCTAAATCGCTTTTATTGAGAATAACGATTCTTTTTTTATTTTTAATCAAGTCATCTATAATGGGATTTTTACTGGACACTGGTAATCTGGCATCCAAAACTTCAATTACAGCATCCACCATTTTAATATTTTCTTGAATCAGCTCTTTAGTTTTTTTCATATGCCCAGGATACCAATTTATTTGTTCCATAATAACACCCCCAAATTAACTAATAACTAAGAAATAAGAAATAAGAAATAATAGTTGAGGATGATTTTGTGTGTTTTGCAAACACAAAATCTACATTTTAGTCTTTCGTCTTTCATCAATTAATGAATAATGATTAATAATGAATAATTATCGGACTCCGGACTTCGGACTCCTGACACCTGAGACCTGACACCTGAGACCTGACACCTGAGACCTGAGACCTTAGTTATTAGTTTAAAAGGGGACTGTTCCCAGTCCCCTTCTTTTTTATTATTCCATAGTTTTAATTTTAGCAGCTTTTCCGGTTCTTTCACGCATGTAGTTGAGCTTCGCCCTTCTGACTTTACCTTCTTTTACTAATTCAATCTTGCTGATATTAGGAGAATGAATAGGGAAAGTTTTTTCCACACCTACACCGGAGGCTATTCGGCGAACTGTAAATGTTTCACCTAAACCACCATTTTGTCTCTTAAGTACAAATCCTTCAAAAATCTGGATTCTTTCTCTATTACCTTCTTTTATCTTAAGGTGTACTTTTACTGTATCTCCGACTTTGAATTCTGGTATATCTTTTTTAAGGTACTCTTGTTCAATTGCTTTAATTACATCCATTTTATATTCCTCCTCTCTTCATAGACGTTCATAAATTCATACTATCCAGCGGAACGCCCGTAATACACCGTGCTACATTATATCATAAATATTTATTATGTACAACGTTTTTTTATTATCTCTTATTATCTAAATCTTTTAGAATAACTTCAATTATTTTTTGCTTATCCTTGGTTAAATTATGCCTGTTTTGTATAAACTTTTCAAATAAATCCGGCCTTTTTTCATATGTTGTATATAATGACTGCATAAACTTCCATTTTTCTATTTCTCCATGATTACCGGAAAACAAGACTTCAGGAACCTCCATTGCCTCAAATTCTCTGGGTCTTGTGTACTGAGGATACTCAAGCAAATCGCTGTATAATGACTCTTCTCTATAAGCTTCTTCGCTGCTCAACACTCCCGGAATCATTCTTCCTATGGCATCAATCAATACCATAGCAGGTATTTCTCCGCCGGTCAGAACATAATCTCCTATTGATATCTCATCAGTCACCCAATAATCTATTATCCTCTGATCGATGCCTTCATAATGACCGCATAAAAAGATCAATCTTCCTTCTGCGGATAATTCTATTGCTTTTTCCTGATCAAACACTTTCCCTTTAGGCGATAGATAAATAATTCTGTTTCCTTCAGCTTTTATATCTCTCAAAGCGGAAAAAACAGGCTGTGCCTGCATAACCATTCCAGCGCCGCCGCCAAAAGGGTAATCATCCACACTTTTATGTTTATTTTCACTATAATCTCTGATATTGATCAGATGAATGTCTAATATCCCCTTTTCTCTTGCCCGCCCAATAATGCTTGTACTAAGAACAGCATCCATCATTTCAGGAAAAAGTGTTAAAATATCTATTTTCATAAATCCATCAATCCTTCGATCAACTGAATTTTTATCATTTTCTTTTCTATATCTATTTCCTTAACGAATTCCTCTACTGCCGGAACAAGAATGTTTTTCAATTCTTTGGTCTTTATTTCATATAGATCCTGTGCAGTACTCTGAATCACGTCTGTTAGCGTGCCTATATATGACCCGTCTGTACTATAGACTTCACAGCCTATCAAATCAACTATAAAATAAGTGCCTTCAGGCAGCTTTCTTGCATTCTCTCTGTCTATTTTCAAGTAAAGTGTTTTATATTTCTCAGCAGTAGTACGGTCATCAATACCTTTAAGCTTTAATATAACCAATTCATTATTATATCTTACTCTTTCAATATCAAACCGTCTGCCTTCAATATATACAAATTCCAACTCATCAAAGCGTTCCTTATAGTCGGTTAAGGGATAAACTTTCAATTCTCCCTTTATTCCTACCGCATTAACGATCTGACCGACATTGAACATATCTACCATAAAAACACCACCGACTTCGTCGAATTAAGAATTTAGAATTAAGAATAAAGAATTAATGTAGAAATTTTTGCTTTCAGCAAAATTTCCTGATTATCTTTCAGTTGGCAATAGAAATCTAAGAATTAAAATTCATGATTTCCTTGCATAAGTTCGCCGGCTATTTGTTTCACAAATAGGTCGAGCTAAGATCAGCTATCAGTTGTCAGTTATTAAGATGTTGATTTTTTGTTTGTAAAACACAAAAATATTCATAAACTATTAGTTATTAGTTGTTAGTTATAAGTTACCAATGGGACGGCATGCCGTCCCATTGGAAATATACTATTATTGAATAATCTCAACAACAACCCTTTTGTTATCTTTACTCGCGGCAGCTTTGACAACAGTTCGAATAGCTTTCGCAATACGCCCTTGCTTGCCAATTACTTTTCCCATATCTTCTGGTGCAACCTTCAATTCAATAATAATAGATTGTCTTCCTTCTATTTCATTAACACTGACATCGTCTGGGTGATCAACCAATGCCTTTGCAATAGATTCTACTAATTCTACCATGTACTTACACCTCCAGAAAACTACTCTTCTATCTTACCTTCTAGTTTTTGGAATACACCATATTTAACAAATAGATCTTTAACGGTATCTGTAGGTAATGCACCATTTTTCAACCATTTTATAGCCTTTTCATCATCTATTTTTACATCAACAGGCTCTGAAACAGGATTATAATAACCAATTTCTTCAATAAACCTACCGTCTCTCGGTGAACGAGAATCTGCAACAACTAGTCTATAAAAAGGTTTTTTCTTCGCACCCATTCTCTTTAATCTGATTTTTACTGCCATATCTTTCACCTCCTTTAATTTTCTTTCTTATTAATCTATATTAAATTCCATTTATTGAAATTTAACTCTTGTTGAGCATTTCCATCACATAAACGGGAAACCCATTTTCCCTTTTTTCTTCATTTTCCCCATGTTAGAAAATTGCTTCATCATTTTTTTTGTTTGTTCAAATTGTTTTAAAACACTATTGACCTTGCTGACTGATGTTCCGCTGCCCATTGCAATGCGCTTTCTTCTGCTGCCATTGATTATGGACGGATCCATTCTTTCTTTTTTTGTCATCGAGCATATAATTGCTTCAATGCGGGCAAGTTCTTTGTCATCTACATTGACACCGGCCAATGCTTTTTTATTTATACCGGGAATCATTTCAAGGATTTGATTCATAGATCCCATATTTTTCATTTGCCTGAGCTGTTCTAAGAAGTCTTCCAGATTGAAATCCTGAGTTCTCATTTTCTTTTCCAGCTCTTTTGCCTTTTTCTCATCAAAGCTGTTTTGTGCCTTTTCAATAAGGCTAAGCATGTCTCCCATACCTAATATTCTGGAAGCCATCCTATCCGGATAAAAAGGCTCTAAAGCATCCGACTTTTCACCAACACCAATAAATTTTATTGGTTTTCCGGTCACTTCTTTGACTGACAACGCTGCACCGCCTCGTGTGTCACCATCCAGCTTAGTCATAATGATTCCGTCAATTCCAAGCTTCTCATTAAATCCCTGCGCTGCATTTACGGCATCCTGACCTGTCATGGCATCCACAACTAAAAGTATTTCATGCGGCTTCACACGTTCCTTTATTCGCTCCAGTTCATCCATCAACTGTTCATCAATATGCAAACGTCCGGATGTATCTATTATCAAAACGTCATATCCCTTATTCTGAGCTTCTCTTAAAGCATTTTCGGCTATGTCTTCTGCCTTCGAACCGGTTGGCATACTGAATACAGGAACACCTACTTTTTCACCAACTATTTTTAATTGTTCCACTGCAGCCGGCCTATATACGTCACAGGCGGCTAAAAGAGGACTTTTATTCATTTTTTTAAGATATAAAGCTAATTTACCGCAGGTTGTCGTTTTCCCTGTTCCTTGAAGCCCTGCCATGAGAATGACCGTCAATCCCCGGGGCGAAAAAGTAAGCTTACTTTGTGTTCCGCCCATGAGCTTTGTCAACTCATCATTCACTATCTTTATAACCTGCTGCGCAGGCGTAAGGCTCTCAAGCACTTCAGAGCCCACTGCTCTTTCCTTTATATTATCAATGAATTGTTTAACTACCTTAAAGCTTACATCTGCTTCTAAAAGTGCAAGCTTGACCTCACGCATGGCTTCATTAATGTCTTTTTCCGTCAGCTTACCTTTGCCCTTGAGCTTTTTAAATGTATTTTGGAGTTTTTCTGAAAGTCCTTCGAATACCATATATACACCCCGTTTAAATATTTTCCTGCAAAATCTCTTTCATTTTATTTAGTTGACTGGTTAGATATTCATCTTCTTTATATGATTCCAAAAGCAAATCTATTTTATCGATAATTTTTTTATGTACATATTCTGACTCTTTAAATTTATCGAACAGTTTTAATTTATCTTCGAATTCCAATAATATTTTTTCGGATTTCTTCAATGTATCATAAACAGCTTGCCGGCTGATACTTAAATTTTCGGCAATTTCACCTAATGAGTAGTCATCCTCATAATAAAGGTGCATAACTTCTCTTTGTTTATCAGTCAACAACTGTCCGTAGAAATCATATAGCATTCCTATTTTTATTACTTTATCGAACATTTAATATCATACCCTAACAAAATACTGGTGTCAAGCAATATTGCTTGACACCAGTATTTTATTTTATATCTCTGAAATTGTCAATACAGAAATTTTGCTTCAGCAAAATTTCTTCCTGACTAAAAAAAACAAAATCTCGAAGCTGCAATTTAGCATATTTTTGTGATTTAATAAACTTTCTATTCATCAGCCATTGAAAGCGATGGAATTTCGAAGTAAAAATGACAGGATGTCATTTTTAGGTCAACCGCAGCATTATTAATTATTAGTTAAAGAAATATTTGATGCCAAAAGCATCAAATATTTCTTTAGAGTTATTCTTCCTGGAAAAGCGTAGTTGACAGATATCTTTCTCCGGTATCCGGTAAAATCGCCACGATTGTTTTCCCTTTGTTTTCAGGTCTTTTAGCAATCTGTGTAGCGGCATAAACAGCTGCACCGGAAGAAATCCCTACCAATAAACCTTCAGTTTTTGCAAGTGTTCTTGATGTCTCGAAGGCTTCTTCATTCTTTACCTTAAATATTTCATCAATAACGCTCAAATTCAGGATATCCGGAACAAAGCCTGCTCCAATACCTTGTATTTTATGGGGACCAGCCTTGTCTCCCGACAAGACTGCCGAATCAAAAGGCTCAACCGCAATAACCTGAAGCTTAGGATTATACTTTTTAAGCACTTCTCCCGTACCCGTTACAGTCCCACCGGTTCCTACGCCTGCTATAAAAATATCTATTTGGCCTTCAGTATCTCTCCATATTTCTTCTGCAGTGGTTTTTCTGTGGATTTCCGGATTTGCCGGATTTTTGAATTGTTGAGGGAGAAAAGCATGAGGTATTTCTTCAGCTAATTCTTCAGCTTTTTTAATTGCACCTTTCATACCTTCAGCACCCGGCGTTAATACCAAATCAGCCCCCAATGCTTTCAACAGATTTCTGCGCTCTATACTCATGGTCTCCGGCATAGTGAGTATCAATTTATATCCTTTCGATGCCGCCACAAACGCAAGAGCAATGCCTGTATTGCCGCTGGTAGGTTCGATAATTACTGAATCTTTATTCAGTAATCCTTTGTTTTCAGCATCCTGAATCATCGCATAACCAATTCTGTCCTTTACACTTCCGGCAGGGTTGAAATACTCAAGCTTTCCTATCAGCTTTGCCGATAAATCGTTAAACTTATTATAATTGGATAATTCCAATAATGGTGTATTGCCTATCAAATCCGTAAGGCTTTTATTTATTTTAGACATATCGATTCCTCCATTTTATTTTAATAAAAACATTTATGCAGTAGCCTTTTTGAGAGCATTATCCAAGTCATAGATAAGGTCCTCTGCATCTTCTATTCCGATTGAAAGTCTGATCATATCAGGAGTTACTCCTGCTGCTCTTTGTTCTTCATCTCCGAGCTGTGCATGTGTTGTACTTGCAGGATGAATAACTAAAGACTTGGCATCCGCCACATTTGCAAGCAGTGAAAAAATTTCTAAACAATCAATGAATTTCCTGCCTGCTTCGACCCCGCCTTTTATACCAAAGGTAAATATCGAGCCTGCACCCTTTGGCAGATATTTTTGAGCCAATTCGTAATACTTATTGCCTTTTAGACTAGGATAGTTTACCCAAGAAACCGAAGGATGCTTTTGCAGGAACTCGACTATTTTAAGCGTATTGGATACATGTCTCTCTATACGTAAGGAAAGTGTTTCCAATCCCTGCAAGAATAAAAATGAATTAAACGGACTTACGGCTGCGCCGGTATCTCTTAATAACTGTACTCGTGCTTTGATAATATATGCTGGAGCTCCGATATCATTAACATAACTTATGCCATGATAACTGGGGTCCGGTTCTGTAAGTCCCGGAAACTTGCCACTGGACTTCCAATCAAATTTACCGGAATCTACGATAATTCCTCCTATGGAA
>JAAYPU010000093.1 GCA_012519645.1 Clostridiales bacterium
AGTCGATAAATGATAGTTTAGATTATGCCCATCACGAAAGAATGGCATCAATTGTTATTAATAAATCAGAAATAAAGGATATTCTTCTCGATAGCGGGGAGATGGATCAAGAACGGATTAACGATATTTGTCGAATTATCGCTGGTTCACACAGCGGGCTTGAAATGGCGATAATTCATTCTGAATTGGATGCAGATCGCTTCGACTATCTGTTAAGAGATTCAAAGCAAACGGGTGTCATTTATGGGTTATTTGATCTTGACCAGATAATCAGACATCTTGAATATTTAGAACCAACAATCTCGGATCCCGATGAAGGAACGAGTGGTTTATGCGTCGGTTACAACGGTCAAAAGGCAGTGGAGGACTACCTATTAGCTCGCTACTTCCTTTATAGTACTGTAATTTACCAGAAAACCTCAATTGGCTTTCATCATATGGCAAGCATGGTCTACGAGGGCCTCTTGGAAAGAGGTCTTGTGCCCTCGTATTTCGATCTTATTGAGATCTTTGATAAAGGGGATATTGGACACTACATGAATTTTGATGACTCTTTTTTCTGGAAAACATTAAAGGCAATTGCCTCGGATCCAAAGAAAATAGAAGAGGAGGGCAAGTATCAATGCTCCTTGACCCTTGGTACAATAGGTGAATATCAGTACTCTTCAGATTTCATTATTGAATGTAGTAAACGCCTATTAATGCGGCGACCGTTGAAATTGGTAAGAGAAGAGCAAGCAATCGTTCAAAAAAACTTTTCAACCCCTTCTGGTTTAGGGAATTTGCATGATAAACTTGCGATCGAAACAATATGCAGAGAAGCCGATATTCCGAAAGAGTGGTATATTACATCAAAAATCGAGCAAGATATTACTGAATTAAGCCCATTCGTTCCTCTAGATGACATTGATTCTTACATAAGGTTAAGATCTGACAGTATTAAGATAAAGAAACCGGATTCGAGTACAAAGTTCTTAATTCATGATCCTGCTTCAATTGTACAGTTCCTTGCAGATAAACAGTTAAACATTTTTGCAGTATATACTAAAGACATAGACTATAAGAAGCGAATTTGTGAGGTAATAAGTAATTACCAAAGTTAGCGGCTTCTTTGAGAATTGCTATTTTATCCATCCCCTCATCCGTTCGGTAGAGACCGAGGAGGACGAGGCCGTAACCACGGCGGGCACCTTGCAGCCCTTCACTACTGACCTGGCACAGAGGATCGCCGCCTGGTGGAAGATGCCGCTCGCGCCGGGGGAAGACTTCCATCAGAAGGTCGAGATCGGTGATGCTTCCCTCGACGAACGTCACCCGGAGATGAGGTTGTCGATGATGACGGCGTCGTGGTGTTGTGACAGAAGCGACCGGCCGCAGGGCGGGAACTCAAGTACCGAGAAAGTGCAAAGACTTTGTAGTTGTATTTTCCGAAGAGTAAGTTGATGCGAAAGATAAATTAGGTGATTAAAGGGCAAATATCATCGTATTTTATTAATTACCATTTTACCGAGAGATGGAGAATAATTCGCTTGATAAAAATTGAAATCGTTTCGGTTATGTTCTTCGCATTTTGCGCCGATGATCTTTTTTATCTTTATCTTGTCCTCGATTCGTGTTCTCATCCCAAATATAATCGCTTCAAGATCCTCAAACTTGTAGGTAAATTCACGAGTTTCAGGCTCTCTATAGGTATCAAGGCCGCTACTCAAAAGTAATCTCTGCTCCTGCTCATACTCCCAATCCTTTAATTTTGTGAAAAAGCCACGTTCATACTTATTCCAATACTCCTTGCGCCAATCACCTATAGCGTCAGCATTCATCCAATCCGCACATGGGCTGTAACTTCCATCTTGATCACTATACCATTGCCTCAAGAGTTGAGGTATAGGGAGACGACCGAGAGATTCGAAAAAATCAATCGACGGAAATTGATTTGAATAATTTATCTTATGAAATTTGAATGTTCGGTAACCATATACTGACCCTGAATTCCCCCCGCCCGTAATACCTCTGAGATCGATCATTGGGCAACCGTTTTTCTCCGTCGTTTTAAATTTTAAGCACACACCCCTATATCCATCCCCATAATGCGCCCAAATCGCAGCATTAGTGCAATCATCCACAAAGCACGCGACGTAACCCTCTGGATAGGTGAGCTTAACTATTTCATTCAAATAATCATTTGGGAACCGTGTTAAAATAGCAAACCACTTTCTTTTGTTGATAGGTATGTCCTCAAATCCCTCCATAATTTCTAGTTCCAGTGGTCTGGTGAAAAGAGCATCAATTTTTCTCAAATCCTCTATATTGTTGCTGTTCTCACGCCATGCTCCAACATATTGCTTAAGGTGATTTGAATAATCTGCGTATGATATAGAAAGGCCTAGTTGTAGTTTATATCGTTCTCTGTGTATTTCAGCAATTATATGGCATGCCAATGTATGTATAAAATTCAGATGAATGCAAAGCTCTTCACGGCTAATTTTACGTGGTGATGATGCAAGGAACTCGAGATATTCATTAACTCCATCGATCTCAAAAAATCGATCGCATATTTCAAGAAACATCTGTTTATATTCTGTTGTGGGTAATATCTCCTCCTCTAAGAAAACGGGTATATCCTCGGGTGTAAACAACTCATCTCTCACCCACGCCAACATAACTATACGTTCAAGACAAAGAAGATAATGTCTCAGAAGATTTTTCCAAACAACGAGATCCCCTGACCAAAAATACTCACGGAATCCCTCCATAGGATCATTCAAGGATGAAATGTCTGAAAAGTAAATCTCTTGTTTTTCGAGTTCTTCATATTCTCCTAATAAATTCTCTATCTTTCTGAATCTATACATTTATTCCCTCTGGGTACACCGCTTGTTTCAATGTTGATCTAATCTCGTTTCCATCG
>JAAYPU010000094.1 GCA_012519645.1 Clostridiales bacterium
GGCGGCTGGAAGAGCGAAATGATGCTTGAAAAAGACATGCATGATTATGTACTTGCATACTTGGCAAGATTAGGACATAAAAATCTTAATTATGTTATGTGCGGTGCTTATGAAGGCACATTTGGCTTGTCAGGAAATGTTTGGAGATCTATTCAGGTAGTTGAAGAAGCTTCCGCAATGAAAAAATACTGGGAAGACAATTATGATCACATTGCTGCTACCGGCGGTGACTCTGCAATGGGCAGCTTGTCCGGAATAGGCGGCGGTGGAGCTACAGGTTGGGAATTCTTTGTTAACTTTGATGCGTATGACAAAGAATCAGTAAGAGGAACATGTCAATTTATTGAAGGCAATCAGGCATTCCAAAGTAAGCATGCATTTGGTCCTGACTTCTGCAGATGGAATGCAGATGTAAGACATATGAATGGATATAACTATACTCAGGAAGAGCATGATAATATATTTATAAATGCTCCACAGCCTTTAATTTATGCTTATCAATATAAAATAAGAGAAGCCCTTAATCCTAAGAATTTATGCGGCAGTTACTTTAGAACTCTGACACCTGATAAAATAAAATAGTTTTGTAAATAAAATGCAGATAGAGTTGTACTCTATCTGCATTTTATTTTATATTGATCCGTATTTTGTTTCAAATATTGGCAGCAGACGCCCAAAGTATTGCACTGTTGATTCTTCAATATCATAATTGCCGTCATGAAGGCACCAATCGTATGCTATTCCTCTGGCGGCAATCAATAAGTATTCCGCAATCTTTTCAGAAGGTATATTGTCTATTATATCGCCATTGATCTGTCCGCTTTTGATAATATTATTCAGTAAACTCAGCATATATCTGTTTGTAGAAAGAAATAGCTTATCCATTGTACCATATAATTTTTTAGCAGTGTTTACACCGGTAATTTTAGTATATCTGGCATAATGCTCGAAAAACAGGATGATTTGTTCGGATGTATTTCCATCTGTAAGATGGACCTCGTTTTCAAAATATTTATCAAATCTATGGAAAATTTCAAAGAGAATGTCTTTTTTAGATTTAAAATAATGATAAAATGCACCTATGGATACACCTGCTTTTCTGCTGATATCTTCAACAGTAATATTATCAAAGCCTTTCTTTTCCATTAAATCAATAGCAACTTTATAAATTTTATTCTTCGTTTGGAGTGCTTGTACTTGTCTTGATTTAAGTTTTGTTCTCATGGGCTACACCTCAAAATTCCGGAAAATAACTTGATGTCGATAGTAATTTTATATTCTATTGTGTTTATTTTAACAATTACAGTATAAATTATAATAAAGTAAATTATCTTTAAAGTCAAATGCAAAGTCAGGTTTTCCAGATTTTTTATTGTTTGATCGAATATGTTATAATTAATTAAAATGGTTATTATATTTTTATATAGAATTAAAATGTAAATAATAATTGGAAGGAGTGTATTTCATGTGTAAAGTATATTTGCATTTAGCGGAAGGGTATGAGGAAATAGAAGCGATTACAGTAGTGGATGTTTTAAGAAGGGCAAAAATTGATATAGAAACTGTTTCTGTAAGCGGAAATAAGGAGGTAAGAGGTGCCCATAATATTTCAATTATTGCAGACAAGCTTTTTGAAAATGCGGATTACTTAAATTGTGATATGATAGTTCTTCCCGGAGGAATGCCAGGGACTGTTAATTTAGAAAAGCATGAAGGATTAATTAAAAACATTATCGATTTTTATCAGCAAGGAAAGTGGGTTTCAGCAATTTGTGCCGCACCAAGCATATTAGGGAAACTTGGTTTACTATCCGGAAGATCCGCAGTCTGTTATCCCGGATTTGAAAAGGATTTAAGGGATGCACTCATTTCTTCAGAACCTGTAGTCGTTTCTGATAAAATAATCACCTCAAAAGGGCCGGGGACTGCAATCATGTTTGCTTTAAAAATAGTCGAGTTATTAAAAAATGAACAGCTGGCTGAAGAACTTAAAAAGAATATGATGGTAGTATAATGCAGTTTAATTAAGATAAATACTCAACC
>JAAYPU010000095.1 GCA_012519645.1 Clostridiales bacterium
GATTTCTACCTCATTGCGTTTAACCTACAACGAAACAAAGTTTCTGTATCTTTCAGTTTTCAGTTCAAACCTGACACCTTAGACCCGAGACCTGAGACCTTCCCGATTTCCGATTTCCTATTTCCTATTTCCTATTCCCTATCCCCTGTTATCAATTCCTTTCCTCAAATTCGTCAAATTGTTTGAAAAATTTTACTACTTGCAGATATTATGATAAAATAATAATAATATTGATAATAAAGCTGAAATGCTCCAAAATTTCGGAGGACGTACAAATGAATCATTGTATTGCAAGACAGCCTATTTTCACAAAGGACAAGAAAGTCTACGCATATGAGTTGCTTTATAGAGAGCAAGGCACGGAAGTCTATATGAGTGATGATGGGGATAAAGCAACCTTGGATGTCATGATAAACAGTTTTCTTTCCGTAGGATTGGATACATTGACCGGAAACAAAAAAGCCTTTATTAACTTTACTGAACGTTTGATAACTGAAGAAATAGTCACATTATTTTCCAAGGACCATGTTGTTGTTGAGCTGCTTGAAACGGTAGCTCCTACAAAAGAAATTATTGAGGCATGTGACACATTAAAGGCTTTGGGCTATTCATTGGTTCTGGACGACTTTATTTTAAGAGAAAATTATGATCCACTAGTGGATATGGCTGACATCATAAAGCTGGATTTTTTAAATACAACCTTAGAAGAAAATACAAAGATTATTCAGCGGTGTTCTAAAAAGGGCGTTAAATTTTTAGCTGAAAAGATAGAAACAATAGAAGATTTTAATAATGCCATTGAGTTAGGTTGTATATATTTTCAAGGATATTTCTTTGCAAAACCGGAAATTCTCCCTTCTAAAACGATTCCTCCATATAGGATGAATTATTTCAGACTTTTAAATGAAATAAATAGTATAGAGCCGGATTTTGATAAGCTTGCTGAGATTATAGAACATGATGTGGCATTTTCATATGAAGTATTAAAGATCGTCAATTCAGCTGCCTTCTACAGAAAAACCAAGATCAGTTCAGTTAAACAAGCATTGGTTTTCATGGGGATAAACGATATACGGAAATGGATCTATATGGCGATGATGCGTACAGTAGGGAGCAATAAGCCAAATGAAATTATAAATTACAGTATGATAAGGCTTAAATTCATGGAGAACCTTTCCATAAAATTGGGACAAGGATATAGAAGCTCACAGTATATAACCGTAGGCATGCTTTCTATGATAGATGCTTTAATGGATATGAATATGGAAGATATTTTGGATGCTATAAATTTGGCTGATGAGATCAGAGACATACTTTTGGGAATAAAAAAAGATGGTCAGATGGCTTTAAGCTATCAGCTGGTGCTTGAATATGAGAAAGCGAATATGGATGCTATTACGGAGCTTTCAGGCGAGCTGCAATTAGAGGTAAACGATGTATCACAGATGTACTATGATTCGCTGGAATGGCTTAAAATTGTTTCTTCATATCAATAATTTTACCCAATCCGGACTTGAAAGGAAAAATGAACTATGAAAATATGGGAAGATTATTACAATATTTTGCAGGTACACTATAACGCTGAACAGGAAGTAATAGAAGGTGCATATAAAAGATTATGCAAAAAATATCATCCGGATGTAAATAAGGATAAACGCGCTGAAGAAAAGATTATTGAAATAAACAGAGCTTACGAAGTTCTTAAGGATGTTACATTAAGAAGAGAATATCATAAAGAATGGTTAAAAAAATACAATGCATCTTTTAAATATGCAGAGAAAAAACAATGGGAGTGGGAGAGAGGTTTTGCTCCAGTTGCAGAACAGGGAGCGCAGCAGATATTAATAGATTATATAAAAGCATTGGCTGATAATGATTTCAGCAGAGCATACGATATGCTTTCCGATTACAACAAGAAGCATGTAACAAGGCAGGATTTTATACAATGGCGGGAGATTATCTCAAAGATTTATGCGATCGGAGCTTTCGATATTCGTGTTTTTAATACTTATTCCAATAATCGTGTGAAGCATATGGGTTATACCAAAGCGATCGAGCTGGAAATAAATATGACGGAAAAGAATGTTCAAGCAGGAACAGTATCTCAATATAGATTTACAAAAATTGTGGCATTTGAAAATGGAAGATGGAAGGTCCATCTGGAATATGATGATCTAAAAATCTTGATCCATAAGTTTAATTATTTGTTTTATTCCAAGTTAAAACCCACGGCAGCTCAGATATATGCACAGTCGCAAATAATTAAAGATGAACTTACAGGCTTTTTAAATAGAAAAGGATTCTTAGAGGAATTAGAAAAAGAAAAAAATAGATTTTTAAGATATATCAGTACATACTGTGTTGCTGTCATATCTATCTACGACAAAGAAAATGGCTGCAATATTACAAAAAGCGAGGACATAAAATATGCGGCATATTTAATAGACCAATGTATAAGAAAAACAGATATTGCAGCATATATAGAAAAAGGAGTATTTTCTCTGATTTATACGGAAACACCTTATAATCAGGCGAAAATTGCTTTGTCAAAGTTGGAAAGATTATTGACAGAGAGCTTCACAAGTTATTTCAAAAAAAATATTAAGGTTTTTTCCGGATTGCATGAACATACCGGGCGGGATATTCTGGAAACCTTTAATATTGCCTGTTCGCTGGCAGAAGTGGATTTAAGCGAGGATATTGATAACTATATGGATATAAGGATGGAGGTCTAGTGATGCTGAGCATCACAGAGTAAGGTGTATAGAGTATAGAGTATGGAGTATGGAATAATTAATAACTAAGAACTAAGAGTTAAGGAGGATTTTGTGTTTTGCAAACACAAAAATCAACTGAAAACTGAAAGATAAGGAAGAAATTTGCATAGGCAAATTTCTTCATTAATTATTAGTTATTTATTCTTCATTCTTAATTCTTAATTTTTAATTTGAATTCAGCTTAGCTGAATTCAAAGGGGGTATTGCCATGGCAGATCCTTTGTCAAAATTTTCTGCTTTAGACTATTATAATAAAGCAAAATCTGCTACGTTAAAAGATTTAATGGATTTATTGTCCAGCCGGACTGTAAATCAAGCAAAGCTTGCAGATGTAATTCTTGCGGGAAAAAATCAACAGCTGAATGATCGATCTGCGATTCCGCAGGCAATGCTTTCAGATGTCCAGGATGCCAAGGTTTTAGTCAGTTCATTAAAAAAACTTATGGATTTAAGCCAATTTTTGTCTCTAAATAATCAGTCTTCAGAAATAATGATTTCCCAAGAAGCGATTCCAAAAGAAATTGAAGGTCAGCATAAAGCAACGGTTCTCTTTAAAGGACCTTTTTTTGATTTGCTCAGAGAAATAGTACAAAACAATTCTGAAAATAATATGATCAAAGGTGCAGTTGCTGATATACTTAAAAACATTATTCCTCAAAGTATAAATGAATCTCCTCAAAATAAAATTATGGATGCAGCTTCAAATCTTTTTCAATTCCTTTTACAAATGAATGATGAAGATCTTTCATCAAGAGTAAACAGCCTGATTTCCAAGGATTTGCTCACTATAGAATTGGAAGAGATCGTTCATCTGGCAAAAGATATTTTGGCGAAATATCCTGAAGACGAGAAGGTGCAGCATTTCTTAAAAGAAATCGTTCAGTCTTTTAGCATGATCGATAATAAAAAAGCATCTTTAATGAAAGCGATAGATGATTTGATAGATCTTTTGGATGATCCTCAGAAAAATCAGGCAGCACTTAAAGATAAACTTATAGATGTATTAAAAATAAATTTTAAGACAGATGCAAAAAATGAGAATTTACCCGTTCATCTTTTAAATGATCCTCAATTTATTGGAAATTTGAAACAGGATACTGCTGCCTTTGAAAAGCTTTTAGGACAATTGACTCAAACCGCAAAGGAAAATACGAAGCAGGACACTGTTGTTTTAGAAAAGATGCTTTCATTAATAGAAAATAATATTGAGAAAATAGATTCAAATGAAACCTTTAAAGGTGTCAGTGAACAAATTCTTAAAAATATATTGATAGGTCAAAACTTTAAATCGCCTATGCTTCATTTTGCTCTTCCGATACATTACGAAGGGATGAACGCTTTCGGAGAGTTATGGCTTGATGCCAATGGAGAGAATGAGGGAAAAGAGAGCAAGAATAAATCCTATCGCATATTCTTGGTGATAGATATTACTGATGTAGGTATTTTTGAAGTTGATATTTTGCTCGAAGGGAAAAAACTGAGCACAAGACTATATTGCCCGCCAATGCTGATAAATGCATTTTCAGATGCAGAAAGCTCGATTAGAGAAGTGGCTTCTGATGCAGGACTACAACTTAACAAAATGGAAGTAGTGGAATTTAAAAAAGCGAGGACATTAAATGAAGTATTCCAAAATCCTGTTGAAAGTAGGTATGTATTAGATGTTAGAGTATAATAAATACGGAAAGATTGCCTATGACAAAAAAATGAAAAAAGCCGTTGCCCTTGCCTACGACCATGAACAGGACAATGCGCCGGTGGTAGTGGCATCAGGTGCAGGATATGTTGCAGAACGTATCATTGAGATAGCTGATAAAGCAAATATACCCATATATCGTGATGAAACAGCCGCAGGGTTATTGGCACAGCTTCAACTGGGACAAGAGATACCATATGAATTATATGAGGTGATAGCGGAGATATTCGGCTATATACTTAAAACGACAAAAAATCTCAGATAGTCCGAAGTCCGGAGTGGTCTCAGGTCACTGGTCACAGGAAAAGTGATTAGTAATTAGTGATTAGGGTTTTAGGTTTATTTATCATGTCATTGCGAGCGTAGCGTGGCAATCTACTCAGGGTCTCGGGTTTCTGGTGTCAGGTCCTAGGTCCGGTATCAATTGAAAACTGAAAACTGACAACTGAAAGATAAGGAAGAAATTTGTATGAACAAATTTCCACCTATAATTTTTTATTTTATAGAAGTATCTTTTTAGACTTTGAGAAGCAAAGTCAACCTTAACTATCAGTTTTCAGTTTTCAGTTATCAGTTCATTATTGCTCCGAAGGAGCATATTAAAAAAAAACATCTCAGTGGCTCTGAGATGTTTTTTTTTTATTTGTTCTCTTCATTTTCTTTAAATATCTCCGCCATGGAGGTTGCCAACCCTGCAAGGCCTTGAATTTCAGAGGGAATAATAATCTTTGTAGCCTTTCCGTCTGCTATGGCTGCAAAAGCCTCCAAGCTTTTCAAGGAAATGACTCCTTTATCAGGTGCTGCTTCCTTGAGCATTTTTAAACCTTCTGCGGTTGCCTTTTGAACCATGAGGATAGCTTCCGATTTACCTTCTGCTTCTTTTATTGCAGATTCCTTAGAACCCTCTGCCTGAAGGATAATAGCTTCCTTTTTACCTTCTGCAATAAGTATGGCGGATTTCTTTTCTCCTTCGGCGCGCAATATGGCTTCTCTTCTTTCGCGCTCAGCCCGCATTTGTTTTTCCATAGCCTGTTGAATATCTTCCGGAGGTATTATATTTTTGACCTCTACTCTATTGATTTTAATACCCCATGGATCGGTAGCTTCGTCAAGAATACTGAGCATTTTCGTATTTATGATATCTCTGCTTGTTAAGGTCTCATCTAA
>JAAYPU010000096.1 GCA_012519645.1 Clostridiales bacterium
AAGGAAATGGGCAAACTGATTCTTGCAGAAATTTAATTTCTGTTCCAACGAAAAGCTGATGAATAAAAGAGGGTTTGATTTTGTCAAACCCTCTTTTTTATTTATTCCACACTTTTTTTAAATTTCTTATTGCATTAGGAATATCAGAAATAGGTATTTGTGTATAGTACAGAAGAATAATAGGATATTTATTCTCTGTCTGCCTGATTCTGAACTTGTCTAAAGGAACCGCTTCTATCCCTGCTTCTGAAGCTTCCTGACATAATTTTTCAGAAGATTTGAGCGAATGGATTTCTAATAATACATGGATTCCCGAGTCATGACTCAACACTTTAGCATATTCTTCCATCTCATTTTCAAGACAGTTTAAAAGTATTTGAACCTTATTTGAATATAAATTGCGGAGTCTTTTAATATGCTTTAAATATAAACCATCCTTCATATAAAGAGCCAGGGTGAGTTGTTCGATTTTTGAGCAGGTTTGACTATAGTTATCTTTTACCTCCTGATAATATTTTAGCAGTGTGCCAGGCAGGACAATATAGCTTATTTTGGTCGAAGGAAGCAATGTTGTAGAAAATGAGCCTAAATAAATGACTTTTTCCTGCTTATCCAAGCCCTGCAAAGCCGGAACTGGTCTGCTGAAGTACCGAAGCTCGCTGTCATAATCGTCTTCAATAATAAAAGAATTGGTTTCATATGCCCATTCCAGCAATTCATGGCGTTTTGCAATGGGCATAACAGAGCCCAAAGGAAACTGATGAGAAGGACTTACATATGCCACACGGCATCGTGTTTTTTTCAATTCGGGAACTTGAATACCATCTTTTCCAATAGGTACAGGCGAAATATCAAATCCCCTGTCCATAAAAACCTTTCGTGCCGGATAAAAACCGGGATCTTCAAAAGCCAGATGATTGATATCCATTTTCTCAAGAATAATAGAAAGCAAATGCATGATGTGCTGTGTACCGGCTCCTATAACGATTTGTTCTGAATGGCATTGTACTCCTCTGGATTGATAAACATATTTGGATATTTCGTTTCTAAGATTTCTCTCTCCTTGAGGATCTGCTTCTATGAGCAGCAGGTCCCCATAATCAGTTAAAACATGATTCAAACATTTTTTCCATTTTACAAAATCAAAGGACACAGGATCCGTAAATCTGTTTTTTGACATAAGAGATATAAGCTCACTGTCCGAAGGGTTATTATTAACTGCTTGAGGATATGAGGGCGATTGTTTAATTGAAATGTCATGTACATAATAACCGGATTGAGGCTTGCTGAATATATAACCTTCCACTAAAAGCTGATCATATGCAGCTTCTATTGTCGATTTGCTTATGTTTAGAATGCTTGAGAGATTTCTTATAGAAGGTAGTTTTTCGAATGCAGACATATGACCGCATAAAATTTCGTTTTTTATATATTCATATAGCTGTACGTATAAAGGGGTGGAAGCAGCGCTATCTAAATCTAAAATGATCGAATCCATAATTTCACCAACTGTCATGCAAAAAATATTTAAAATTGACTCTTTTAAAGAGGACACATTTTAAATATATTATAAGCATAAAACATAATCGAATGCAACACTGGGAGTGAAGAGAGTGAAGAATAGTTATATTAAAGAAACAATCATGACAGCTTTAATAGCAGCATTGATATTTATTGCAACAAGGAGCATACAAATACCGGCAGTTGGTACTTCAGGATATATACATGCAGGTGATAGTATCATTTTTTTAGTGCCGGTTTTTTTAGGATGGAAACGCGGAGCCATAGCGGCTGCAATTGGCGCAGGTTTAGCGGACTTATTATCACCATATGCTATATATACCTTGCCCACACTAATTATCAAGGCTATTATGGTTTTAATAATTGGTTTGATGTTCAGAAATAAAAAAATAGAAGAGAAAACTATAACAATATATATTTTTGCAATGATATTATCGGGGATTTGGATGATAGCAGGATATTTTGTTACAGAAGCAATAATTACAGGAACGATAGCGGCGGCCATACCTACCTTAACATATAATGCAATACAATTTATCGGAAGCTTTATAATTGCGCTTATTCTGTATACATCTTTGAGGAAGACGAAATTAATAAGTGGTTAGTAATTAGTGAATAGTGTTTGCGGTCTGAAGTCCGGCGTCCGGAGTAGGTCTCTGGTCTCTGGTCTCGGGCAATTGAAAATTGAAAATTGAGAATTGAGAATTAATGTAGAAATTTTTCTTATACAAAATTTCTTCCTATTCTTTCAGTTGTCAGTTGTCAGTTGTCAGTTATCAGTTGATTTTGTGTTTGCAAAACACAAAATCATCCTTAGTTCTTAGTTAGAATTCGGTAAGGTTCTTCCAGTAACGACGTGGCATGAACTGAGCCTGGAGGCGGGGATTCTTTCTTCCGGCTATACCTATATGCTTAAAATATGTTTTCCATAAATCTTGATAATAGTGCTCTTCATTAGAAAGAGCAATTTCTTTTTTAGCATCAAAATCTGAAATATACCATTCTCCGTCAGAGGAAATAAGTGCTTTGGAACGCTTCTTATCATGAATAATAAACCTTTCATTTTTAAAACGGTCGGAAAAATGATCTCCAATCAATATTAAAATATCGTTGTCAGGTTCTATTTCGGAGTACAAGAATACTCCGGTATCGGAAAAACGTATTAACCCATAAAAACGGTGACATTCAATAGATACTTTTTTAGCATAGAAATGCACATCATGAACCGTTGAATCGGCATGATAACAATCGATATATTTTCCGATTTTAAAACCCTTTTTCAAATAATTTAAAATGAGTATTTCTTTCTGTTCATAATCAGATAAATAAAGGTAATAAATATTTTTTAGGGCATAGGTTGATATTTTTTCTTCTATGGCTGAATAAACCTTGTCAGCAAGTGAAAGGTCAGTATTGATCTCTTTATATGGATTCAGTAAATTTGTTTGATATCTTGATTTCATAAATACTCCGGAAGCCTTTTCTTCATAATAGTGTAAATAAATACAGGTCAGCAAGCCTTCGAAGGTCCCGTCGTATAAGTAATCAACCATTTTATCAGTCCTTTCTTTGATGCTTCGCATCAGTCCGAGGTCCGGAGAAGGTCTCAGGTCTCTGGTCTCAGGTGTCAGGAAAAGTGATTAGTGGTTAGTGATTAGTGATCAGGGGTTTTCAGTCCCACGTCCGAAGTCCGGAGTAGGGGCAGATATTTTTTCTATAAGAGGATAGATGATAGATGAAAGATGAAGTTAAGGGAAGAAATTTTGCTGAAAGCAAAATTTCCACCTCAATTGTCAATTGTCAAATATCAATTACCACTAACCTCTAACCCCCAACCTCTAATCTCTACGGAAGTCCCAAAAACTCAGCTGCTGCTCGGATGTAGTTGAAGTTTCCGGTATAAGAGCATTTTTAATGTTATCTGGGCGCAGGGCGATATTGCCATAATATTTGCCACAGCAGGTTATAAAGTATTTTGCTCTCTTCAGCACAATGCCCATTTTTGCCAAATGCTCGTATCTAATAGCTGAAGACCTTCTCTGAGCTATAATTTTATATGCGGAGGTAACACCAATACCGGGAATGCGGAGCAGGTCTTCATAAGAGGCTTTATTGATTTCCATGGGAAATTTATGAATATTCCTAAGAGCCCATGCCATTTTAGGGTCCATATCTAAATCTAAGAAAGGAAAAGAAGTATCTATCAACTCCTCTGCTTTAAAACCATAAAACCGCAAAAGCCAATCCGCCTGATATAGGCGATTTTCTCTCTTTAAAGGAGGGGGAGAAGATATTGCAGGCAGTAAAGAAGAGCTTACAACGGGCATATATGCAGAATAATATACTCGCTTCAAGTTATAATGCTGGTACATCTTCTGTGCAGAATGGAGGATCATATAATCGTTTTCTTTAGATGCACCAATGATCATTTGAGTAGATTGGCCTGCCGCTGCAAATTTATGAGTATGTTTAAACTGTTTTTTCAAGCTTTTGTTTTCTTCGATTTTATTATGAATATGCGACATAGGGGAGATTATATCTGCAAGCCTTTTTTGAGGGGCAAGAAGCTGTAAGCTATTTTCACTCGGCAATTCGATATTGACGCTGATTCTGTCCGCAAGCATACCTATTTGATCGATTAGAAGCTGTTGTGTTCCGGGAATTATTTTTGCATGAATATACCCATTAAATTGGTGTTGATTTCTTAGCAGTTGAAGAACTTTTAGCATTTTTTCCATTGTATTGTCCGGCGTTCTTTCAACAGCGGAGCTAATGAACAGGCCTTCAATATAATTTCTTCTGTAGAATTCTATTGTTAAGCTTGCTAATTCTTCAGGTTCAAAACTGGCACGTTCTACTTCTGAGCTGCATCTATTTACACAGTAGGCACAATTGTAGACACATTTATTGGACAGGAGTATTTTGAGTAAAGAAATACATCTTCCGTCTGCAGCCCAGGAATGGCATATGCCAAAGCTCCTTGAATTGCCTATGCCGGCTTTGTTATTTCTTTCAAGACCGCTTGATGAGCAAGAGACATCATATTTGGCTGCAT
>JAAYPU010000097.1 GCA_012519645.1 Clostridiales bacterium
AAGGGTAGAAATGCTTTTGGATTAATTTATAAAATCAAGGAGGTGGACTTATGCCACTTGAAATAATCCGTAATGATATAACAAAGGTTCATGTAGATGCAATCGTTAACGCAGCCAACTCGTCCTTACTTGGAGGCGGAGGAGTTGACGGAGCAATCCATCGGGCTGCGGGACCGGAACTGCTTGAGGAGTGCCGAACCCTCGGAGGCTGTAAAACAGGGCAGGCCAAAATCACAAAAGGGTACAGGCTGCCTGCAAAGTATGTAATCCACACAGTCGGCCCGGTTTGGCGCGGAGGTAATGCCAATGAGGAAAAGCTGCTTACCGATTGTTATAAAAATTCCTTGGCATTGGCAAAAGAGCATAAGCTTGAAAGTATTGCCTTTCCGCTGATATCATCGGGCGCTTATGGGTATCCCAAAGATAAGGCATTCAAAACAGCCATATCGGTTATAGGAGAATTCCTCCTAAGCAATGAAATGACAGTATATATTGTTGTCTATGATAAGGCGGCATTTATGCTGTCTGAGAAGCTGTTTTCATCATAACTATTGGCGGTATGGAAAATGCCGAAGGAATTGTGTTAAAATATTATGCGGGTACAGCTTTGTACCCGCACAAAAATGAGGAGATCAGATGATATGTCAAACATAAAAAAATCTTGGCTTGCGACTAAACCTATAGCACATAGAGGGCTTCATGAAACAAATAAGCCGGAAAATTCAATACCTGCTTTCAAAGCTGCTATTGAACATGGATATCCGATAGAATTAGATATTCAATTATGCGCAGATGATATAATAGTTGTTTTTCACGACTATAATATAGAGCGTATGACCGGACAAAACCGAATGATGAAGGATGTTTTCTCAAGTGAATTATCATTATTGATGCTTGCCGGCACAGATTTTTCTATTCCCACATTAGAACAAGTATTAGAATTTGTTGACGGAAAAGTCCCTATTTTAATTGAAATTAAAAATGAAGGAAAAGCGGGAAAATTAGAAGAGATATTATGTAAGCGTCTAATAGGCTATAATGGAGAATTTGCTATTGAGTCTTTTAATCCATTTTCAATTTTAGCTGTCAAAAAAAAGTGTCCGGATTTTATTGTCGGGCAGCTTTCTAAAAAATTTAAAGAAAAATCTTTTTTTAAAGATGTTGTTCTCACAAATTGCTGGTTGAATGCTATTACAAAACCGGATTTTGTTGCTTACAGGATTGAAGACATACCAAACAGAGTAATTGAAAAAGCAAAATCGAAAGGCCTCCTGATTTGTGGTTGGACCATAAGTAATGAGAAGGATCTTAAAAAAGCAGTAAGGTATTGTGACAATTATATATTCGAAAATATCAGGCCTTAATGGGGGAATAGAAATGGTAATAGATATTATTAATATTATATCTTCTTTAGCAACAGAAATTATTGTAATGGCATTATTAACGACACTTATTTTTATTAAAAGCAGATTATATTTTATTTATAGAATATGGCATTATCTTTTTTCTTTTTTATGTAACAAGAAATATGTATTGGTCTGGATGGATGATACCGTGGTTAATGAACAAGCCCTTATCAGCCAGCTTCAAACGGATTTGCCGAATTTTATTATAAAGTCAATTTTGAATCCTATGCACATATTAAAATACCCTAAAAGCTGTAAAATTGTAAATAATATTTTTTTAATTGATACTGATGTAACAAAATTAGCAAATACAGAGAAGGATCGTGAAAAATTACAAAAACATATACTTGCATATGTAAAAAATGGAGGAGTTTTAGTAGGTACTCATGATATTATTTACAGGAGAGTCCGGAATTCATTGTTGCAGGCTGCATACGGCTGTCAGATTACAAACTTTATTTTAGGGGATGA
>JAAYPU010000009.1 GCA_012519645.1 Clostridiales bacterium
ATACGCTACATGAGCCTGTATTATTGTTACTTCTCCGGAACGATAAGCCAGGTCAATGATTCCCTTATAACCTAGTTGGAATTGGCATTCATAAGCTTTAGCTTTACTGTTCCAATAGGGAATTAAGTATGCCTGTCCGAGCGGAGTGTTAGGTTCAACTCCCAGTTGTGCAGCGGTCATCATCGCGCCCAAGAAACTTTGTGGTGTGGTCTCCGCAAGCTTCTGGTTGGAAGACAGTGCAGAGAGAACTATTCTAGTGAATCTCTCCGGAGTAATTACTGAAGGCAGCGCCTTTTTAATCTCGCCTTCCATCTGTTTTATGTACTGCTGCATAGTCGGTCTTTTGCCGTTACCGTTTTGTTTAAGTTTTGTTTCTGCCGTTTTTTGAATAATTCCACTGTTTGCCATTAGCTAACCTCCCTGATATTAAATGTTCTGAATGATGATATTTTGTAATAATCTTCAAGCGGTAAGTCCGGATAATCTTCTGCAAAACTCCTGTCATTGAATGTTCTTCGAGTCTGCGGTTTCCATGTGACTTTGTGAGATCCGCACATTCCTGTTTCGTTTTCCCCTAAATCGATAATGAGGGTCTGTTTAATTTCCTCCATCCTGTTTGTTGCTTCATTTTTAATATCCCTTTGATTGAAATATTCTTCTATCAATGAATCCCTGCCGAACAGATCTACAAGCCCTTCGCTGTTGCTATCTGCATAGATAGTCTGTAACGCGTCCATCGTTGCTTCGCTGCCATCGGCCGGAGGAGGGGAGTCTGTTTCAACAAATTTCCAAAAGTCTTGTTCTTGCTCCATTAATGCTTTGATTTCATCTTCATCGCGCTCGATAGTAAATTCGTAGAAGCCCTGGTTAAGAACGAGAACACCGAGATACCATCTTTTCGCTCCTGTAACCGCCATGTAATGTACACATTGGACATAGTAGTGTTCCGGATATGCTCCGCCTTTGAAGTTCTTTAGATTCATAACGGATGTGGTTTTACATTCGAGTCCGGCATCTTCTCCAACAACAAATCTGTCAACATCCGCGTGAGCAAATGGATAGGCAGTGTTTCTAATAATGAAGTTAGATCTCCGGACCTTCTTCCCGGTAACCTCACACCATCTCTGCGCGACATAGTCTTCTAAATCTCTTCCTTGTCTCATGGCTTCGTTATCCGGGATTTCCGGAAGCCTTCCGGTCTTATCCGCCCAAACTCTGTAGGGACTGGACCACTGATTGAGTCCGATTATTTCAGCAGCATCGCTTCCGCCAATTGATTTTCTGCGCTCTTCCAGCCATTCTTCGTGGCTCATGTTTATAGTTGAAATTCTGATAATCTTACTCATCGAATAACACCTCCCAGGCATCCGCGGTGCCAATGCACTCGTCACAACCGACAATCTCATCTAAATAGTTTGTGTAGACGGTGCTGCACTCTTCACCACAAATCGGACAATGGGGGATTTCGGGATATTTTCCGTCAGGATAACCTGTCGCTTGTAAATTTCTTATAACCGGGTGATCCGGTAATTGGTTGGACACTGTTAGATCTCCTTTCTTTTGTGGTATTATTAAAAAAATCTCAAAAAGGTGTTGAAATGTTAAAATGGTTAACTCAGTATCGACAGCCTATAACGACTGTCATCGCTCTTTTAGGTTTTGCGTTGTCAATTTTTCAGCTCATTAGAGACTGGTACAGAAAGCGTGAAGCTTATAAAGTGTCTGTGATTGACTATCGAAAGTATGTTGATAGGCATATACTGTTAATGATTCAAATAACAAATCTTTCCGAGTCTGCTCTGGTAATAACTGAAATTAAGCTAAATGGAGCACCCTCCCCTTTGGAGCCTGAACATGTTCGTGGAGCAGAAAGAGCTTTAGATTATCGACTTTCAGAGATATTTCCAGTATGTGTTGATGCAAAAGGTGCAAAAATTTTGTTCCTAAAGTTCACTTCTCAAGATTTGCTTTCCATTGATTTTGGTCCAGGAACAAAGCTGACTCTTGAGGTCCAATCAACGCGCAATATGAAACAGCATAATTTGGCTTTGGGAGAAAAAGCTCGTTATCTTCCGGATATTCCAGTCTAATTGCTTACATCTCACATACTTCTTTGCAAGCTCTGAACGCGGAATAGCGTTTTCTCTTCCGGTTTTTAAATATTGCAGCATTTATGTTTCCTCATTGATTATCTTGATGTTGTGTGATATTCTTTTAGCACATCTTTTTTTAATTATCTTGTTGTGCTCCTCGCCCCACGAGGAGCATCTTTTTTTGTCTTTTTTCATTCAAATACTCCTATTAAAAAAAATAAGAGAATAAAAAATAGAATGAGTATTAGTACTTGTAGGCCTACTTTGAACCATTCAATAGGGGAGACCTGACGAATAAAATCAATAATTTCTCGCATTGATTTTTCTCCATGAATTACGTTGTAAATTCGCGGCACGTTTAGATTCAAAGTAATCAATTCTTAACATTGCATCTTTTTCTCTGTGATAAAAAGGTTTTGGCGGTACATCAAACAAAACTTCTTTCGGTTGAGATATTGAGACTCTACCTCCTGTGACACCTGTAATTAATTCCCAATATGA
>JAAYPU010000098.1 GCA_012519645.1 Clostridiales bacterium
AAAAGTCAGAAAGAAAAAGGTCGATACTCAGGAGAATAATATAAGCGTTTAATATAAGAAATCCTTGAAGATGGTAATGTTTTCAAGGATTTTTAATATACTGATAAGATAACAGATTTATTTGGGAGGGATTATAGTGATTAAATACATTAACGTAGAAGATTTTTCCGGTGAAAATATTATTACCGCAGAGATTATTGAACAATGCCTGATTGAATGCTTATCTGATAACTAAGAACTAATAGTTCTTTGATGCTGCGCATCCGTGTATCGTTTATAGTTTATCGTGTATGGATGTTTCGCATCAGTCCAAGGTTCGAAGTCCGGAGAAGGTCTCAGGTCTCGGGTTTCTGGTCTCAGGTGTCCGAAGTAAAATTAGATAGATAACAGATAACAGATAATAGTTAAGGTTGACTTTGCTTCTCAAAGTCTGAAACATTTTATGAAAATCACTCATATAAAAATTGGTTGAAATTTGTTTAAACAAATTTCTTCCTTATCTTTCAGTTGTCAGTTGTCAGTTGTCAGTTTATTTAGTTTATTCTCTCTTTTCAATATTCTCTGTTCTCTAATCCCTAACCACTAATCCCTAATCCCTGATTACTGATTACTGATCCCTAATCCCTATCAATTCCAAGCTTAGAATAATATATTTTCAATATAAATAGTTTTATTATAGCTGCTGTGGGTACGGCTAAGAGCATACCTATGATACCAAAGTATCTGCCTCCGATAATTACTGAAAGAAGTACAAATACAGGATGAAGACCCACTCTCTTTCCTACGATTTTAGGTGCGATAACTGCTCCGTCCACCTGTTGAATAACAAGCAGGACAATAACAGATAATATAGCCTTTGCAATGCTACCATCCAACAGTGCCATAGCGACAGCAGGGATAATTCCTATAATAGGACCGAAGTAAGGTATAACATTTGCGATTCCTGCAAACATACCGATAAATATGGCAAAATCTATACCGATTATAAATAAGCCAATGGATGAGAGTACTCCGACAATCAGTCCGTCCAAAAGCTGTCCCCTGAAGAAATTGGATATGACCATGTGAATATCCCGAAGTATATTTAGAAGAGTGCTCTCTGCTTTTTGAGGTAAAATGAAAGAAATAGCCTTATCCCAGAGCCCCATGAAAAACCGCTGGTCTTTTAATAGATAAAAAGCAATGACCATACCCAAAAAGATATTGAACAGATTGCCGCCGAGGCTTGCAAGCCATTGAGCTATATTTTCGCTCTTTTGAATCAAACCTTCTTTTGTGAACCAATCAATAAAACTATTCAGAGGATTCCTTATTCGTTCTGTTAATCCGCTGGATGCAAGCTCTTCATTGACATTAGCAAAAAGTTCTTCATATTTCAAAAAATAATTTGCAATATTTGAGCTTACAATATCTATTTTTTCCACGGTTATTTTCCCCATAATCATGCTGTACAAGGTATAAAGCAGCAGCGCAAAAATAATAATAACAAGAATAAAGGATAAAGCAATGCTGATAGTTCTTTTTCTTTTTGCTATTTGTCTTGACAGGGTATAGTTTTTAGATGAAGCATTATTTAAGAATCTGCATATGATCTTGTTATCAATGATATTTACTAAAGGGCTGAAAAAATATGCAATTATAAGCCCGTAAATGAGCGGAGTCAATGCACCTAATATTTCAGAAAGTACAATTCCGACAAAAGAGAAAATTACATTTAAATGCGATAAGACTGAGTAAAGAATATATATGACCAATATTGTCACTACGAAATAGGCACTAAATTTGATGTATTGTTTATCTAAAAAAAACGATTTCCAGTTTAGCATAATATCCTCCAATCTGTAACGATAGTATTCTGCTACAACCGTTCATTTTAATACTATCGTGTGGAATTCTAGTTGTAAAGTCCTTACATTAGATAAACATGGAAAACTCAGTCTTTATCAACAAAATAAACTGTGATATATTAATTCTATAGAAAATTTGGAGGTATGAGCATGAACTATGATGTAAAAGATATTAATTTAGCACAATCAGGCAAACAAAAAATAGAATGGGTAAAAAGCTATATGCCCTTATTAAGAAGCTTGGAAGAAGAGTTTTCGGCTGCAAAACCTTTTAAAGATATAAGGATATCTCTTTCTGTGCATTTAGAAGCAAAAACAGCTTATTTATGCAAAGTTCTTGCGGCAGGCGGTGCACAAATGTCTGTAACAGGCAGTAATGTCCTGTCTACTCAGGATGATGTCGCTGCAGCATTAGCCGCGGAAGGAATGAGGGTGTTTGCAAAATACAAAGCTTCAGAAGAGGAATACTACAAGCATATAGAAATGACATTAGAGAACGAACCTCATGTTATTATCGATGACGGAGGAGACCTTATTAATCTGCTATACAACAAGAGACGCGATTTAATGAAGAACCTGATGGGTGGATGTGAAGAAACTACGACCGGGATCGTTCGTTTGAGAGCCATGGAAGCAGACGGCGTATTGGAAAATCCTATGATAGCGGTAAATGATGCTTATTGCAAGTATCTGTTTGATAACAGGTATGGCACAGGACAATCAGTTTGGGATGGTATCAACAGAACCACAAATCTTATTACAGCAGGTAAAACCGTAGTAGTGGCAGGTTATGGATGGTGCGGCCGCGGGATCGCAATGAGGGCAAAAGGGCTGGGCGCGAAGGTAATAGTAACTGAAATAGATCCAATTAAATCAGTGGAAGCCATTATGGATGGATTTGAAGTTATGAAAATGGGACAAGCGGCAGAAAAAGGAGATATATTTATTACGGTTACCGGCTGCAAAAAGGTAATAATAAAAGAGCATATGGAAAAAATGAAGGATGGGGCTATACTTTGCAATGCCGGACACTTTAATGTAGAAGTAGATTTAAATGATATAGAAAGTTTGGCTGTGGAAATCAAAGAACGCAGGCAAAATATAAAAGGATATAAAATGGCTGATGGCAGGTGGCTGAATGTATTAGCAGAAGGCCGTCTTGTAAATCTGGCTTCCGGTGACGGGCATCCTGCGGAAATTATGGATATGAGCTTTGCTTTACAGGCTTTAGGTGCAAAATATATCGTTGATAATCGAGGAAAGCTTGAGAATAAAGTCATCAGCGTACCGCAGGAGGTAGATCAGAGAGTGGCAAGAATGAAGCTGTCCAACTGGGGTATAGAAATAGATGAGCTGACTGAAGAACAGAGGGTATATTTAGCAAGCTGGAATGTTTGATGCTTTGCATCAAATAAGATTTCAGGTCTCTGGTCCAGGTGTCGGGTTTTGAGTCCGGAGTCCGTTGATGCTGCGCATCATTATAGAGGTTAGAGGTTGGAGGTTGGAGGTTAGTGAAGGTAGAAATTTTGCTAGTGCAAAATTTCTTCCTTAACTATCAGTTTTCAGTTGTCAGTTATCAGTTGACCCTAACCTCTAATAATGGAGGATCGTATGAAAGATTTATTGATTAAAAATGTGGATATCATAACATCAAAGGGAGTCATTAATAATGGGTGCATAGTAATCGACAAGGGTAAATTTGACTATGTGGGAGACCAAAAGGAAGATATTCTCGGTGCTTCCTACAAGGATATAATGAATAAAAAGAACTGTATAGCTGCGCCCGGTCTTATTAATGCGCATACTCATAGCCCTATGGTACTCCTGCGGAATTTTGCCAATGATTACCCTGTCAGCAATTGGCTGTTTGATTATATTATCCCGGCAGAAGCAAAACTTACAGGAGAGGATATATATTGGGGAACATATTTAGCTATTGCTGAAATGATACTATCCGGTACAACTGCTTTTATGGATATGTATTTACATATGGATAAGGTTGCGCAGGCCGTTGCTGAAACAGGCATTAAAGCGTGTCTGTCAAAGGATGTTATTACATCCCAAGTGCGGAATAATAGTGTTGTTATCGACAAAGAGGGCTTTAAAGAATTTTATGAAAAGTGGCATGGTTATGACAATAGAATCCGAGTCAATACGGAGATACACAGCGTATTTTTATATGATAAAAATTCTTTGGAGCAAGCGGCTTCTGTCGCAAAGGATTTTAAAACCAGCGTTCATATTCATCTTCTTGAAGGTGTACATGAAAGAAAGATGAGCTTGGACCTGCACGGCATGAATCCCTTGGAGGCATGCTTGGAATGCGGCATTTTAGATGTTCCGGTCGTCGCCGCACATTGTGTTCATTTGGATGAAAGCGATATGATTCTTATTCATGAAAAGAATATTATTCCTGTACATTGTCCTTCCAGCAACCTTATCTTAGGAAGCGGAATATCTCCTGTACCTAATCTTGTTAAGCATGATGTGACCGTTGCAATCGGAACGGACGGAGCAGCCAGCAATAATAACCTGAATATGTTTGAGGAAATGCATATAGCTTCCTTGATACACAAGGGTGTTAATATGGATCCGGAGCTGATGAAGGCGGAAACTGTACTGGATATGGGAACGATAAACGGAGCTAAGGCTTTGGGATTTGAAAACACCGGAGTAATAGAAGAAAGAAAAGATGCCGACCTTATATTGATAGATATGGATAAGCCGCATCTTCAGCCTCTCAGAAATCATAAGGCAGCTATGATTTATTCCGTTCAGGAATCGGATGTGGATACGACCATTGTCAACGGCAAAGTGCTTATGGAAAAGAGAGAACTGAAAACTATAGACGTTGAAAGAGTGATACACAATATTAAAACACGAACTGACAACTGACAACTGAAAACTGAAAACTGATAGATAATGTTGACTTTGCTTCGCAAAGTCGGGAAAATTTTATTAAAATCATACTAATAATTTTGGTGGAAATTTGTTTAAACAAATTTCTTCCTTATCTTTCAGTTGTCAGTTATCAGTTTTCAGTTGTACTTCAAACCACTAACTTTGAACATATATATTCCATACTCTATACTCAATACTCTATACTCCAAAAAAACAGTGGTATTATTTATGCAGATGTGTATAATAAAAAAAGCTACATAAATATAGGGAGGAAAATCATGCCGGATATTCTTACCCACATAGCCTTTGCGGATGAAATTTTAGGTAAAATAAATCTTAAAATCTTGAGTTCAGAAATATCAAAAAGGAAAGAACTGTACAGGCTGGGGGCGCAAGGACCGGATGTTTTCTATTACTATAAATTTTTATCAGGGCAAAATAATATAAACCGTATCGGTAATATGCTCCACGAAGAAAAGACGGGAATATTTTTAAAACGATCCTTTGACTATATTGTATCAAAACAATTTAATGAAGAGGATTACTTAAGCTTAGTAAGCTATGTAACAGGATTTCTGTGCCATTATGTCCTTGATAAAAATGTACATCCCTTTGTTTACCGTTTTTCTGGC
>JAAYPU010000010.1 GCA_012519645.1 Clostridiales bacterium
GTCAGGAAAAAGGGCGCAAAGAAGGTGATTGTTGCAATACCTGTATCACCCAGTATTACTCTGTATGTATTAAAGTCCTATGTAGATGAAATCATCTGTCTGCAAATACCTGAACCATTTTACAGTATCGGTACATATTATAATAATTTTGCGGAAATAGATGATGATGAGATCAATGATCTTATAAATAAACTTAAGAAAAATTAATATAGCTTTCAGTTGATTATTCCACTCCATGCTTTAGCTTCAGATACTTATATATCTCCTTAGGGATATTCACATTGCAGCATGATTCCAAACCTTCAAATCCGGGGGATGAATTCACTTCACAAATCTTAAAATGATCCTTATCGAAAAGTAAATCGATACCTGAAATATCCAGTCCCAATATCCTTGTTATTTCCATGCCTAACCATTCTATTTCAGGAGTAATAGGATATCTTTCAACTATTCCGCCTGCCGAAAAATTCGACTTGAAATCATCCGTATTAGATCTCCTTTCCATACATCCTACCACGCGTCCGCCTATGGTAAACACCCTCAAATCTCTTCCGAAACTAGTCTTAATGAATTCTTGAATAATAATATTGACCTGCGGATTAGTTGCTTCTATAAGCTGGAATAAATTATTGCAGGATTGTTTATCTTTAACCAGATGAACGCCTTTTCCCTGTGTACCTGACAAGGTCTTAATAACTGCCGGAAAACCGATATACTTTTCTATTAGATTTACATCCACAGGAAATTTTACAAGCATTGTTTTTGGTACCGGCAGATTGCTTTGTGCCAGAATTTGATGAGTATATAGCTTGTCCTTTACAATATCAATACTTACCGAGTTATTATAACATGGTACACCCAATCTCTCTAAATGCCTGATAACCGCTAAAGCAAAATAAGTAGTTCCTGCCCCCATTCTTGGCAACACAAAATCGGGAAGTGCAGTAAGCTTATCATCGACGAGAACACTTTTTCGGTCCTCTTTTGTAACGACTAAATCTATCTGTTCAGGTTTAAGAACATGCAGTTCTATAGAATTCTTTTCTGCTTCTTCTACAAATCTGTTGATTTCGTATAATTCCGGCTTCAATTCTGAATCGTTGGCTTTATAAATGATCCACCCTAACATGCTGTCACATCCTTTACATTTTTTTAAATTATACCAAAGAAAATTATTTTAAAGGAAAAAAATTTTATACATTTTTTGATTTTTTTCTCTATGAATCTTCATATTATCTTCTCACATTCATTATTTCACTTCCATATTATGGAAAAAGGCAGAAAAATTTTCTTGACAGTATTGTATGAATATAGTTAAAATGAGTTAAACTACTTTTAAAAAAGAAAAAAGGATACTAATATCATGTGTAACGTATTAAAAAAGGAATTTGCAGTAAAAGAATATTTCTTTTTCTATAACTGGAGCTATTATTTTAGCTTCGGATATTTTTATTGCAAAAAATTAATTAAGTCCTTTTCTAATGAGTTATACAAAGAAATCGCTCTATCTTGTACAGTGTAATAAATAAATCGATAGTACAGAAGACTCATTAGTATGAGTCTTCTTTTTTTATCACAAATAAAGTAATGGAGGAATCTAAAATGCTAATAGTGATGAACAACAATGTACCGCTCAGTGATATTTTAGAGCTGAAAGAAAAACTAATCAAAAACCACGATGTGGAAATCCATGAAAGCAAGGGGCAAAATTATCACCTTTTAGGAATTGTGGGAGATACCTCAACAATCGATGCCTCATGGATAGAATCGCATCATATTGTAGAAAGACTTATACGCGTTACTTCCCCTTATAAAAAAGCAAACCGTCTGTTTAAACCGGAAGACACCATTATTGATATAGACGGTCATAAAATCGGCGGAGAAAATTTCGGTGTCATTGCAGGACCGTGCTCAATCGAAGACAGAGAGTCCATGATAGACCTTGCGAAACATATCAAGGACTCCGGCGCACATTTTTTAAGAGGCGGAGCGTTTAAACCAAGAACTTCGCCATACAGCTTTCAGGGATTAGGTGAAGAAGGTATTGAAATGCTTTGTGAAGCAAAAAAAATAACAGGCCTGCCCATAGTAAGTGAAATAATGTCTATTGATAAAATTGAATATTTCAATGATAATGTAGATATCATCCAAGTAGGTGCCAGAAATATGCAAAATTTCATGCTGTTAAAGGAATTAGGTAAAATTAAAACCCCTATTCTGTTGAAAAGAGGGCTCTGTGCGACAATTGAGGAGCTTCTGATGGCAGCAGAATATATTATGTCAGGCGGCAATGACAATGTCATTCTCTGTGAAAGAGGTATACGCACCTTTGAATCATATACACGCAACACATTAGATATAAGTGCAATTCCTGTTATTAAGAAGCAAAGTCATTTGCCTGTCATTGTAGATCCCAGTCATGCTTCAGGTGAATGGTGGTTAGTAGAGCCTCTTGCAAAGGCTGCGCTTGCAGTAGGTGCCGACGGAATAATGATTGAGGTCCACCAGGATCCCCAAAATGCAAAAAGTGACGGACAACAATCCATTAAACCCGATAAATTTGACAACTTGATGCAGACAATTAAATCCATGTCTCAAATATTGAATAAAACCATTTAGGGAGGATAAAATGGAAAACCACTTTGATAAAAATATCAGCATAGTAGGATTAGGAGTCATCGGCGGTTCCTTTGCTTATCATCTTAAAAATTCTGGCTATAAAAATGTATGGGGCATAGACAAGGATATGGATACAATTTCGGAAGCGGAAAAAACAGGAATGATAGACAGAGGCTTTGTTGAAGCAGAATATCCTTTGGCTGATTCAGATATTGTCATCATGGCCATATATCCTCAGGATACCGTACAGTTCATAAAGAAATTTATGCACATTTTTAAACATGATGCCATCATTATGGATACCTCCGGTATAAAACGCAATATAGTATATCAAATCCAAGATATCATCAGAGAAGATATTGATTTTATTGGCGGCCATCCTATGGCAGGTAATGAAGGCATCGGTATTCATTCAGCATCCAAAACTCTTTTTAATAATGCAAACTTTATTTTAACACCTACTTCAAAAAACAAAGAAGATAATATAATTGAATTGAAAGCTTTGCTTAAAAATATGGGATTTGGTAAAATATCAGAAATAACTCCTGAAAAACATGATGCCGTAATAGGTTATACCAGCCAGCTTCCTCATACTATAGCTGCGGCAATAATAAACAGTAATGACGATATGGATATATTAAGATTTACAGGAAACAGCTTTGGCGAATTTACCAGGATCGCAAAAATGAATGCACCTCTTTGGACTCAATTGATTATGGAAAACAAAGATAACATGATACCTCTCATAGATGCTTTTATCGCCGAAATGAATACAATACGGAATGTCCTTGCATCCGAAAATGCGGACAGTCTTAGAACCATCTTTGAAACCTGTACTAAAAAGAAAGGGGAAATGAAATAAAGATGTATACACTGAATATTAATTTACCCGACAAATCTTACCCCATTATCATTGAAAAAGATTTATTCAATTCTATAGATACATTTTTATCTCAATATATAAAAGGAAATAAAGTCGTTGTTCTGACAGACGAAAATCTCAGCAATATTTATGGGAAAAAATTGCAGAATAAGCTGAATAATTTAAATTCGGAAGTCTATTATATCGTGTTAAAAGCCGGTGAAGAAACCAAATCTTTGTCTGTCTTGGAAAAAGTATATTCCGAACTGCTATCCTTTGGAATAACAAAAAGCGATTACCTTATTGCCTTCGGAGGCGGTGTTATCGGAGATTTAACAGGCTTTGCAGCAGCAACTTATTTAAGAGGTATCCCCTTTATTCAAGTTCCTACTTCTTTACTCGCTCAGGTAGATAGCAGTATTGGCGGCAAGACGGCAGTCAATCTCCCCCAAGGCAAGAATCTGATCGGCAGTTTTTATCACCCTGAAGCAGTATTCATTGATCCTCAGATGCTGTCCACACTCCACCCCCGATATTTGGCAGACGGAATGGCTGAAGTCATTAAATATGGCTGTATTAAAGATACTGAACTATTCGAAATACTTGAAAATATTGATATAACAGACCTGATGCAGCATATGGAAAAAATCGTTTATAAATGCTGTAATATAAAAAAATCAATTGTTGAGGAAGATGAAAAGGATGATGGCTCCCGCATGCTATTAAACTTTGGTCATACCTTCGGTCATGCAATAGAAAAAATATTTTGTTATGAAAAATATACCCATGGTGAAGGTGTTGCAATAGGTATGCATCATATTACGAAAAAAAGCGAAGAAATGGGATTAACTGAAATAAATACATCCGAAAGAATCAAAGGTTTATTGGGAAAATATAATCTCCCCGTTTCATTTCCACATATCGATGAAAAGTCTCTGTTAGATGCCGTTGCACCGGATAAAAAAAGTCGGGGAAGAATGCTTAACCTTATTTTATTAAAAAAAATAGGCTCCGGTTTTATACATACAATTGATAAAAATGATACAATAAACTATATATAACAATACTTTTTATTATGAAAGGAGTTTTCTATTTTGAAAACCGTAATAATCTCACCGTCAAATCTGACAGGTGAAATTCGTATTCCTTCTTCAAAAAGTATCGGTCACAGAGCAATTATTTGTGCAGCTTTATCAAATGGAACAACATTACTGGATAATATAGGTACATCCCAAGATATCGAAGCAACTTTGGAAGGCATTCAGTCATTAGGAGCCAGAATCAAAAGGATTTCAGACAGCATGGTGCATATTAAGGGCATTGATAAAGATAAAATAATAGCTGATACAATAAACTGCCGCGAATCAGGCTCTACTCTTCGTTTTCTGATACCCATAACTGCTGCCCTTACCGACATTCCTATTACTTTTATCGGTGAAGGCAGGCTGGGCGAAAGACCTCTTACACCCTATTATGAAATATTTCAAAAACAAGGGCTGTCATATTCAACTGATGACGGCCGTTTGCCTCTTAAAATTAAGGGTTTTTTGAAACCCGGCACCTTTACCCTTAAAGGGAATATCAGCTCCCAATTTATAACCGGGCTATTATTTGCACTTCCATTATTGAATGCAGACTCTGATATAATTATTACCACGGAATTGGAATCAAAAGGATATATTGACCTTACACTTGATATTTTAAAAAACTTCGGCATTGACATAGAAAACAAAGAATATAAAAGCTTTCATATAAAAGGCAACCAAACCTATTCAAATATCGACTACTGTGTTGAAGGAGATTTTTCCCAGGCAGCATTTTGGATTGCGGCAGGTCTTTTGGGAAATGAAATCCATCTCAAAGGTCTAAATACATCATCACTCCAAGGTGATAAAATCATTTTGGATATTATACAAAGTATGGGTGGAAAGCTTAATATTACTGCAGACAGTATCCATATAATACCGTCAGAAACCCATGGCATCCGCATTGATGCCTCGCAGTGCCCTGACTTAGTGCCTATATTGGCTGTATTAGGTGCTGTCAGCAAAGGGACAACTGAGATCGTAAATGCTGCCCGCCTTCGAATCAAGGAATCCGACCGTCTCGCAGCAACAGCAAGCGAGCTAAACAAGCTTGGTGCGGATGTTACGGAAACGGAAGACAGCCTGATTATTCGAGGAAAAGAATACTTAAATGGCGGTATAGTCGACAGCTGGAATGACCACAGGATAGCCATGGCAATGGCAATAGCATCCATAAAGTGCACTTCAACTGTTAAAATCACTAACAGTGATGCCATAAATAAATCATATCCCGCCTTTTGGGATGATTTTAAAATACTGGGAGGTAATTTAAATGAGCTCAGTCTGGGGAAATAATATAAAAATATCTTTATTTGGAGAATCACATGGCAAAGGCATCGGAATAATCATTGACGGACTCCCCGCAGGCTTTCGGCTAAATCTTGAAGAAATTGCTTTTGAAATGCAAAGAAGATCTCCGGGAAAAAACAACACTTCCACACCCAGAAAGGAAAAAGATTCATTTGAAATCATCAGCGGCTTTTTTGAGGGAAAAACCACAGGGACTCCTCTGTGCTGTATGATATTAAACCATGATACCAAATCAGATGACTATGAAAAAACCAGATATTATATGAGACCGGGGCATGCAGACTACACCGGTTATATGAAATATAAAGGCTGCAATGATTTCAGGGGAGGCGGACACTTTTCGGGAAGATTGACTGCCCCTATAGTTTTCGCCGGAGCAATAGCCAAACAATTCCTTAAGGAAAAAGAAATATACATAGGCAGTCACGTTCTTGATATATTTGGAATCAAGGATAAAGCCTTTGATGAAACAACTTTATCCCCGGATATGTTTAATGCTCTCGCTCAGAAAGAATACAGCGTATTAGATGACATTTCAAGTGAAATGATGAAAAATGCCATTCTGGATGCAAAGAAAGAGGCAGACTCTGTGGGGGGAATTATTGAAACAGCTATAATCAACGTTCCTGCAGGCATTGGCTCTCCTTTCTTTGATTCCGTTGAAAGCCGTCTTGCAGGTATGATGTTCTCCATACCTGCCGTAAAAGGACTGGAATTCGGCACAGGCTTCGATATGGCGCATATGAAAGGCTCGGAAGCCAACGATCAATTTACCATTTCGGGCGGGAAGGTTCAAACAAAAACAAATCATAACGGAGGCATACAAGGCGGTATAACCAACGGCATGCCGATCATATTTAAAACTGCATTTAAGCCTACCCCTTCTATTGGGAAAAAGCAGCAATCTTTTGATATAAAGGATATGAAGGAAACAGAACTTGAAATTCAAGGACGTCACGATCCGTGTATTGTTTTTCGCGCAGTGCCCGTCACAGAAGCCGGAGCTGCTTTAGTAATATTAGATATTCTATTGGAAAAGGATGAATTGTAATGAGTAAAAAAATAATAAAAGCAGGCTATCAAGGAGTACCCGGCTCCTTCAGTCAACAGGCTTTAATAGAATACTTCGCTTTAAATATTAAACACTTTACTTCAGATATAGAAGAGCATAATTTCCCCGACTTCGAGGATGTTTTTATAGCACTGCAAAACGGAACAATCGAATACGGCATTCTTCCTATAGAAAACTCCTCCACCGGAGGTATCTCAGAAACCTACAAGCTGCTGTTAAAATACGATTGTCACATTGTCGGTGAAAGATGCATCAGGGTCGACCAGCATTTATTAGGCATCAAAGGCGCAAAGCTTAAAGATATCTCTCAAGTCTACTCACATCCTCAAGGATATGAACAAAGCAGTCTTTTTTTTAAAAAACACCCCAATATCACTTTTACGCCATATAAAAACACTGCGGAAAGTGCACGCTATGTTGCTGAACTAGGAAAGAAAAACGTCGGTGCCATTGCAAGCAGAAAAGCTGCTGAAATATATAATTTAGATATCCTTGCAGAAAATATAAATTTTAATAATCAAAATATAACACGCTTTGCTATTATAGGAAAAAATCCTGAAATAACTGATGCATGCAATAAAATCAGTATTGTCATGACAGTAGCCCATACGCCGGGTTCGTTATATAAGGCTCTTAGTTTTTTTGAAAAAAGCAATTTAAATCTTACAAAGATAGAATCCCGTCCATTGATCGACAGACCTTGGGAATATTTTTTTTACCTGGATTTTTTAGGAAATATGAATAATGCTGATGTTCAGAAAGCATTAGAAAACGTAAAAACTGTCAGCTCTTACTTGCGGGTTTTTGGAAACTATGTGGCACACGATGTATGTATAGATGAGAAAGAAAAGAAAATGGCAAATAATATATACGGACTTATCGGTGAAAAGCTGTCACATAGCTATTCACCAAGGATCCATTCCCTTATAATGGAAGCTCTAAAATTAGATGGTACTTATAAACTGTATGAAACGGACAAAGATGACCTTTCCGATTTGATACTCAAGCTTAAATCCATGAATACAATAGGTGTGAATGTTACTATCCCATACAAGGTTGAAGTAATGCAATATCTGAATAATATTTCTCCTCAGGCAAAAGCCATAGGAGCGGTCAATACCATAGTATTCAATAAAGATAGCATTGACGGCTATAACACGGATTATGACGGTTTTAAGATGATGTTAAAGCGCTTTAATATTGACGCCTGCGGCAAAGCTATCGTTGTTTTGGGCTCAGGCGGCGCTGCAAAATCAGTTGTTCAAAGTCTTTTAGACTCTAATGTTGAAAAAATACATATTATAACACTTGATAAAGCTCCGGATACGGAATTTTATAAAAATAATAAGATAGAATTCATCTCTTATGATGTCCTTTCACAGATTAAAAAGGACATTATTATAAACTGTACTCCTTGCGGCATGTATCCCAATACAGACGCTTCCCCAGTCAACGAAGAGCAGATAGCGGGAGCTGAAGCGGTTGTAGATTTGATATACAATCCAAGCCGGACACTTTTAATGAAAACAGCCGAAAAAATGAATATCAAAAATATAAACGGTCTATATATGCTGGTGGCGCAGGCAGTACGCGCCCAGGAAATATGGAACAAAGTCACCATAGACGAAAAAATAATCGACCAAATATATGAGACTCTCTGCACTGAATTCTAAAGCTTAAGCCTTATAATGAAAGCATTATAAGGCTTAAAATTTTTTCTTCACGACTTATTTGATTTCAGTTTTTTTATACATTTCATTTTTTAATAAGTATTTCTTAACAAGGGCTTTTCTGCATTTATCAATTGCCTTGAAATTCATGTGAGGGATATAGTAATCCTCCAATACATTATGTATTTTTCTGGAATTATTAATACACTCTATTCCTTTTTTCAGCAATTCATCCATCCATCTTTGGCTATTATCAAGAAGCTCTCTATACCTTTCAATACTCTTCCAATTTATGAAATCATGCATATAAATAAATTCATACACATCTGCATCACTTTGAAGATAACTGTTAGATGTAATAAAAGCTGTTTTCTTCTCGGGAATCAACAAATGCTCTATTTTAGTATCAGGAACCATAGGACAATAAAAAGCCTCCACATCAAATCCTCTGTATAAGGCATTATCCTTTAAAATTTCCATTACTCTTTCCGGACCCATTCCGACAGGACAATCAAACAGGTATATTCTGTCATACCCTTCAATAATGGTGCTTATATAATTAACAATTCCATCCGGCGTTATGGCACTGGCAAAGTGCTTTTTACAGCTCCCCTTCTTATCACGCAGCTCATTACATGAAAATTCCTGATCTACGAGTCTTGTTGCGGTTTTATGTAATGCCTCATCAAGCAAAGCCATTTCATATATTGAATTCATATTGTCGTACATACTCTTGGCTGCTTTAATGTAATTATATGCACATTCAAAATAAGACTTTATAACTTCCGTACACTTTAATATTTCCTCTTTATTTTCCCTGATTCCTTCTTCCTTCCAATAATCCCCTAAATTGATTATCATATCTACCGCACCAGGATTTCTTGGATCAACGATATGGGGCGCAGTGCCGTCGATAACTGCGACTTTAAGCGCTCTAATCAAAATAGCATCTAAAGAATCAGGATCAGATGAGCAATGCATAAAATCTACATCATAACCCTTTTCAATCATCTCATCCCCAATACTTTTCATGAATGTCGATTTGCCTACACCCGGTCCGCCTTTCAGGCAAATGATCCTTTCGGCTTCTTTCTGCTCAAGAATAAACTGAAAATATGAAAAAAAGCCTTTTGGCGTATTGCTGCCCGGAAAAAAATGTCTTTCCTTCCCTTTCAAAAAAACCCCTCCTCACAGAACATTTGAATCATTATATTCTGAAGGGAGGAAATAGGTTACACCCATCAAGTCACTTCGCTCACGTTTATAGTTTATTATGCTTCGCTCCTGTTGAACGATAGCTGAACGATAGTTGAACAATAGTTAAACGATTGTTACTGATTTATGATTTATGATTAAACGTAGAAATTTTGCTTTCAGCAAAATTTCTTCCTTATCTTTCAGTTTTCAGTTAAGAAGTAGGTTTTGTGTTTGTCAAACACAAAATCCTCCTTACCTATTAGTTTTTTTAGTATTCAGATACAAAATTAGTCAGTTTCCCAATCTTTTCTATTACACACTCTATCTTATCCTTTGGCTGCAGAAATCTCGGCGGGTCAAATCCCA
>JAAYPU010000099.1 GCA_012519645.1 Clostridiales bacterium
ATTTCAAAAAACTATAAATTTTTTAAAAAAATATTGTATAATGTTTTTGTGAAAAACAAAACCAATAACATGGGTGAAGCAATGGATAAAATAAAAAAGATTAATAATAAAATAACTGAATATATAGAAAACAGAAAAGAAGCCGAAGCTCACTTCCAAGAGTTAGAAGAATTGGTTAAAAGAAAAACTCAAGCGCATTATATTCATCAGGCGATGGAAGAAAAGCAGCATCGCAGATCAAGGAAGAAATCCGGGAAGGTAACGTTAAATAAATTACCTTTCTCAATTAACATATTTAAAAATAAAAAGAAAGAAATCGTACATACAGTTATTCCCCCGAAAAAGATTAGATCAATAAAACTGCCATCCTTCAATTTTTCAAAAATTCATAACAGCATTAAAAACATTAGAGCAAATAAACAATTTCAACCAAATGTTGAAAATTTACAAGGTAAATTAAAAAGAGAGCGAAAAGTAAGAATAAACAAAAAAGTTGCATTTGGCAGTGCAGCCTTTTTATTGATTATTGCGGTTTCCTTTGTTTATATGCTTGAGAGTATAACAGCTTATGAAGTAACCTTTAACGGAAATAATATCGGATTGGTAAAAAACCCGGAAAGCGTTATGGCGCTTATTGATGTGATAGATGAAAAGCTGGATGGCGAGTATGGTGCCGATATAATAATAAGCCGCGAAAACCTTTCATTCACGCGAATAAGACGCTTTGGGATGGAGCTGTCGGAGGAAGCCGATATACTCAACCATTTTTCGTATTTATCCGGTTATGAAGCAAAAGCATATTCGGTGGATATTGATGGTGAACAGATAGCTGTATTTTCAAAAAAAGAAGAGGCAGAGAGATTTTTAGAAGAAATTAAAAGTGTTTATGTTCATGAAAATGAAAATACAAAGTACAATAAAGTCTATTTTCTTGAAAATGTAGCTATAAAAGAAACGGAAACAGATGTTACGTCCTTCAGCAATTATGAAGAGACCTTGAGATATGTCCTTAAAGGGACCAATGAAGAAAGGCTGTATAAAGTTCAGAAGGGAGAAAACTATTGGACTATTGCTGCGAAGCATAATATCAAGCCGGAAGACCTGGAAGCAGCGAATCCCAATGTAAAACCCGAGAAGCTTCAAATAGGACAAGAAATCAGCCTTATTGTTCCAAAGCCTTTAGTGACTGTTGTGACAGTAGAAAACCAGACTTACCTTGAAAAGATACCTTTTGATATTACATATGAAAATACAGGTGCTCTTTTTAAAGGGGAAAACGAAATAAAGCTGAAGGGTAAAAACGGACAAAAAGAAGTGCTGGCAGAAGTTGAAAAACAAAATGGAATTGAAGTATCCAGAATAGAGCTGGAATCGAAAGTAATAGAGAATCCGAAAACTCAAATTGTTTTGGTAGGGACAAAAGCATTGCCGCCTTTGATTGGGACAGGAACCTTTAATAATCCTACCAGGGGCACCCTTACTTCTAAATTCGGTACAAGATGGGGAAGGATGCATTCAGGCATTGATATTGCAGGGCCTGTCGGAACAGCTATACGTGCTGCTGACGGAGGTGTTGTAACATATACAGGATGGAAAGGAAATTATGGGCTGGCTGTGATAATAGATCATGGGCAAAATAAATCAACGCTTTACGCTCATAATAGCAAAATACTGGTTAAAGTAGGGGACAAAGTGTATCAGGGACAAAAAATAGCCGAGATGGGCAATACCGGAAACAGTACGGGACCTCATCTTCACTTTGAAGTACAAGTTAACGGAGTCGCAAAAAATCCATTGAATTATGTAAGCTATTAAAGCAGAATATTATCTTTTTAAAAATATCAGAGGAGCCTCAGGGCTCCTCTTTTTTATATTTAGCAATATTTTATTTTTATAAAAGTAAAAAAATCAAAAACAGCAGATTCATATCGTCGGAATGGAATGGCAGATCGGAACGGGAGGAAGAATTATTTGCAGGAATAGGCTTTTGTCTGTATTCCATATTTTTCTCTTTTATATCTAACATGTTTACGATATTTGCCACCCCAAAACCTTGCGCGACCCGAGATTCTCCCCTTATAGGAATGGCTGTGGTCTGCACTATTCTTTTTGCTCTGTCAGGAGATAATGCTTCTCCGTTTTTATCATATAATAATGCTATGGCACCGCTGACAAAAGGAGTTGCCATGGAAGTACCTGAGTGTGAAATATATCCGGACAGATTAGAATTAGAAAGAGATACTATATCTACTCCCGGGGCAAGAACATCCGGCTTTATTCTTCCTGAGGGGGTAGGACCTCTGCTTGAAAAATCAGCCACAAAGATATCTTCATATGAAGTTGTTCTATTATCATCTATAGCTCCAACCGTAATAACATTCGGGTGAATACCGGGTGAGTTTATTGTTCGCCTGTTAGGTCCGCTGTTTCCGGCTGCAGCTACAACGCAGATCCCATGATTAACTGCTGAAGCCGCCCCTTTCGCCAAAGGGTCCTCGTGGTAAGAAACATCGGCAGGTGTACCAAGTGACAGGTTTAATACTTTTATATTATATTCATCTTTATTGTCTATTACCCATTGTATTCCTGCTAAAATATCGGAGGTTGAACCACCTCCTGATTCATCCAAAGCTTTGACGGCAATGATATTGGCTTCAGGCGCTACGCCTCTGTATTTAGATAAAGAAAAGCCATTACCTGCCGCAATACCTGCGACATGTGTTCCATGGCCGTCATCATCATAAGGGTTTGATTTGTTATTTATGAAATCCTTAAATGCTACGATCCTGTTTACAGGTCTTACTAAATCATTATGGGGAGCTACACCAGTATCAATGATAGCTATTCCTATGTTCTTGCCTGTATATCCAAAATCGTTCACCTCTTTAGCACCGATGAAGGTACCGGCAATGTCAACAGTTTTAAAAACCTTTGTATCATCATCAATAAACTTAATCATACTATGGGATGCGATATGATCTAAGCTGTCTGAAGGAATTTCTGCAGCGACAGCGTTTATACAAGGAAGCTCATATTTTATCCGGCCATTTTTTTCTAATACGCATTCTTTGATTTCATCAATAGTTTTATTGGAATATATAATAACAGACAGTGTTTGTTTAGTCCCTGCAGAGACACGTGCCATTACCATAGGGTGTACATGTTTCAATCTTACTTTTTTCGTATTCACAGTGATCACTCCAAAACTTTATTCAATTCATAATATGTTTAAAAAGAAGGGAGTGTTAAAGGGAGAAAGCAGTAGTACTGCCATAAAGTGTATGTTACAAAACCAAGACAAAATGTTATAATGCCTAAGTAAGACTTTAAATTATATAGACTTAATAGGGGGAGTGACTAGAGTGAAAAGAAAAGGGATTATATTTGCCGTCGCATTGTTATTATTATTAGTTTTTATTTTTTCTTCAGGAATAAAAACTGCGGCAAACCTATTGCTTGCGAATATTCAAAAACAGTACTTCCTTTTAGCTTCCAAGGATATGAATACATTAGAAACAGAGAATTTTATAATCAGATATGAAGACAGTACGGAAAATGCGAATATGACAGCAGCAATTGCCGAAAAATATTATGGTTTGTTAAGTCAAGAATTTGATTTTCATTCGGAAAAGAAAATACCGATCATTGTATATAACGATATTCAAAAAATGAAAAAAACTGCTTTTATGAAAACAGACGGAATACCTATGGGTTTGTATGTTGGAAAGACTGTTCAGGTTTTATCCCCGGACATATGGATACCATCGGACAAAAACAAGGCCCAAATATATGAAAAAAGAGGACCCATTATTCATGAATTGACGCATTATATAGTTGATGAAATAACCGGAGGAAACCATGATAAATGGTTTTTTGAAGGGATATCATTATATATGGAATACCAATATACGGGATATGTCATCGGAAATAAATCAAAGGACAAAGAGCTATATACCTTAGCGGAGCTGGAAAATAGTTTCTCAGAATTAAATCAAATCAAAGCATATTATTCTTCTTTCATGTATATAAAAAGCCTGGTTGAAGAAAAGGATTTTGAATATTTGAAGAATGTGTTACAATATTTTAAAGATAATGAAAATACCAAAATTTTCATTTAGTATAGGAGTGTAAATATGAATCAAAAGAAAATTCTTGTGATTGAAGATGAAAAAACCATATCTGATATCGTAAAGTTTAATTTGACAAAGGAAGGATATATTGTAGATACTGCATTTGATGGTGAGGAAGGGCTTCAAAAGACTTATAGTATGAACCCGGATTTAATATTATTAGATATAATGCTTCCAAAGCTTGATGGTTTTCAAGTATGCAAGAAGATCAGAGAATCTTTGAATACCCCGGTTATTATGCTGACTGCAAAGGAAGAGGAAGTAGACAAAGTGCTCGGTTTAGAATTGGGGGCAGATGACTATATTACAAAACCTTTTGGTATGAGAGAATTGATTGCCAGAGTTAAAGCAAATATGAGAAGAATCGATTTATCAAATCAGCATGAAAGCACTAACGGTAAAATATTAGATTTTGGTATTCTTACAATAGATTTAAATAGATATGAAGTTAAAAAACATGATACAGTAATAGAATTAACATTGAGAGAATTCGAACTGTTAAAATATCTTGCGGAACAGGAAAGCCAGGTTTTTTCCAGAGAACAGCTGTTGGAAGAGGTATGGGGATACGAGTATTACGGAGACATCCGTACGGTAGATGTTACTGTAAGAAGATTACGTGAAAAAATAGAGGATAATTCCAGTGAACCTCAATATATTATGACAAAAAGAGGGATAGGGTATTATTTCAGGAGGCCTTAAAGTATGTTGGGGATTAAAATGTGGAAAAGCATCCGCTGGAAATTCATTTTCATATATTTCCTGCTTGTATTTATAGCAATGATAATAGTAGGGGTTTTTATACTTCAGCAATTGGAAAACTATTATCTGGATGAAGTAAGTGATAATTTAGAGCACATTAAAGATAGTATGTCAAGTACTCTTAATAACTACGAGGATATTTCCGCCAATAAAAACGAAATTCAGAGCAATATAAAGGCATATACTCAAAGCCTTGAAGAAGAAATATTTATTATTGTAAAAGATCTTTATACTATTGTTGCATCGAATAACGAAATATTGATTAATAGAAATGCTTCTGAAGTATTGGATATCGACTTGCTTTTAGAAGGCTTCATGGGCAAGGAAGCAGAGAAAGATATTATAAATGGGGATGTACGTCCAACTAAAAATATGGTTTTTCCTATTACCAACAGTGAAGGTGAAATCACAGGACTTCTTTACTTAAGGGCGGATTTGAGCAGTATATATCAAACGATAGACAAATCAAAATATATATTTTTAAGAGCCACGGTCCTTGCTTTATTTGTGACAGTACTGCTCGGTTTTCTTATTGCTCGGAGCATTACCGTGCCAATTAATGACGTAACTGAAAAAGCGGAAAAAATGGCTCAAGGAGATTTTAACCAGCGAGTCAGTGTAAAGTCAGATGATGAGATTGGCAGACTTGCCGAGATGTTTAACTTTCTCAGAGATAAATTGGACTATTCTTTGTCTGAAATATCCAATGAAAAAAGCAAATTGGAAACCATTTTAAAATATATGGCTGACGGTTTGATTGCTGTGGACAGAAATAATAATATTATTCATGCTAATTCCTCGGCCAAGCTGATATTCAGAACTAATGATGATGAAATTACGTTCAAATCATATGATGAAATTGTCGGAAAATATAATGAAGAACTTCTTTTTTCAAAAATTACAAGCTCGGAAAACTGGGAAGGGCAGGTAAATTTTGAATATCAAGGCTCTATTTATCTTGCGCGATATGCACCGTATAAAGATGAAAACGGAAACAATATCGGTATTGTAATGATCATTCAAGACATTACAAAACGTCAAAAAATTGAAAACATGCAGCGTGAATTTGTTGCGAATGTGTCTCATGAGTTAAAGACTCCTTTAACCAGCATTAAAAGCTATACGGAAACCTTGCTTGACGGGACAATTTATGATACAGAAACGGCTAAACAGTTTTTAACAGTTGTAGAAAGTGAATCTGACAGGATGAGCCGTTTGGTCACGGACCTGCTGCAGCTTTCCAGATTGGAATATAACCGTGAAAAATGGAATAAGGTTGAAAGCAATCTGGTGCAAATAGTTAGGAGTGCTATTAATAAAATACAAATAAATGCCGTTAATAAAAATCAGCATCTTAATTATTTTGACAGAAAAGAAGAAATAAAAGTTTATGTAGATAAAGACAGGATAGAACAGGTTATCCTTAACATTATCAGTAATGCTATAAAATATACACATGAAAACGGACGTATAGATATAGATATTATCAAGACCAATAAAGATGCCAGAATTGTGGTAAAGGATAACGGTATGGGTATTCCGGAAAAAGATATACCCAGATTATTTGAAAGGTTTTATAGAGTAGATAAGGCGAGATCCCGTGCATTGGGAGGAACGGGGCTTGGTCTTTCAATAGCGAAAGAAATAATCAAAGAGCATGAAGGCGATATAATAATTACCAGCCAGGAAGGAAAGGGAACAGAAGTACAAATTGTTATCCCCCTTATGGAAGAGATAAAAGAGAAAAAAGAAGAGTAAAGATCATCTTAACAGATGGTCTTTTTTATTTTGGAGAATGCGAGGATTCATATTCTTAGAGCATGTAACATAAACATGAAGTAGGAAAATGAAAGGGAGGATAGCAAATGGAAGATCAAAAAACCTTTAAAACAAATAATCAGAACATTTTTGTAGAAAACAGGCAAAAAATAAGCATCACAGAAGTACAGGACGTAGAAAGCTTTGATGATGAATTGATACAGGTATCTACTCCGAAAGGGAAAATAGTTATAAAAGGGTTAAATCTTCAGGTACAAAAATTGGACTTGGAGGAAGGAAAAGTCATAATCAACGGATCAATCAATGCAATCAACTATATAGAAAAAGAAGATAAAGGAAAGAGCTTTCTTGGGAAAATTTTAAAATAGGCATGCTTAATAGGAGCAGTACTATATGAGCATTTTTGTATCACAACAATTTTTTGAGTTTTTTGTCCTTCTTTACGGAGGAATCATTGCTATGTTTGTATATGATATTCTTTCGGTTTATAGACAATACTTTTCTTTAAAAAAAGTATTTCTTACTGTTCAGGATATTTTATATTGGATATGGCTGGCTTCCTTTTCCATTTATTTATTATACTATGCCAGTTTGGGGAGTATAAAAGCATACTCTTTTTTTGCTTTGATATTGGGAGCGTTATTATATAAGCTTGTATTGAGCACAATAATTAAGAAAATGATATATGATTGTATTGGAATAATAAGAAAACTCTTTATGAAAATTAATAAAAATAAAAATACCCCTTCCTAAAATATGTTATAATAAACAATAGAATAAAGGGTGGGATATTATTATGGAAGACAACGGAAAGGTGCTCAATTTAAAGGTAAAAAAGAAAAAACGTTTTAAAAGAAGGCATATTCTTTTTTCTATAATATTTATTTATATTATTTGTTTTTTTACATATCAGGCTTTTCAAATCATATCTCTGAAGAATCAAGAAAAAGCGCAGATGGACAAGCTTCAAATGCTGCAGGAAACAAAAGAAAGCTATCAACAGCAGCTGGATCAAGTGAGCAGTCCGGAATATATAGAAAAAATCGCTCGTGAGAATTTGAGAATGATAAAGCCGGGAGAAAAATTATACGTAAACTTAGCGGACGAAGAATCAGAAAATGGATCTGACGAGGAGAAGGTTGAAGAAGAGTAAATAGATTATTCTTCTTCATTTATTAGGGAGAAAGAAATGATAAAAGAAGTCATTATAGTGGAAGGGAAAGACGATGAATCAGCCGTAAAAAGAGCAGTGGATGCTGAAATCATCGTCACCCATGGATTTGGTATCAGCAGGCAGACCTATGAAAGAATAAAAACGGCATATAAAAATAAGGGCATTATTATATTTACAGACCCGGATCATGCAGGTGAAAATATACGAAAAAAATTGACGGAGAAATTTCCGGAAGCTAAGCATGCTTATTTATCTCAAGAAGAGGCCTTAAAGGATAGAAACATAGGCATAGAAAATGCCTCGCCGGAAAACATCGTAAGGGCACTGGAGAAAGCCAAGGCAATAGTTAAGGACAAGAACCAAGAGTTTTCTGTGAATGACCTCATGAGCATGTCCCTGACAGGAGACAAAGATGCCTCAATGAACAGAGAAAAAGTCGGCAGCATTTTGGGCATAGGATATGGAAATACCAAAACTTTTTTAAACCGTTTGAATAATTATAATATCTCCAGAGAAGAATTAGAAAAGGCAGTAAAAGAGGTAATAAGCAGAAAGTGTGGGAAAAATGGATAAACTGTTTACACCGTCTACGGTAAATAAGATAATACAGGAGCATGATTTTAAATTTTCAAAATC
>JAAYPU010000100.1 GCA_012519645.1 Clostridiales bacterium
TACCAACTATCAGTTTTCAGTTATCAGTTTTCAGTTGAATTGAGGGGGTTTCATGAAGCAGCTAATAATCATGTCTGCAGTAATGATACTGCTTATGCTTTTTCCATTGCAATATGCCTTGGAACAAAAAAATTATCATGAAATAAGCCGGTTTCAAAAGATAGTGTACAATGCAAAAGAACAGGCAATATCTGCAGGCTATTTTACTGATGCCATCATAAATGATCTTAAGGCAAATATAGTCGCTGAGTTTAAGGATGTAGAGGAAGGAGAACTTATTATAGAAGTGACAAAAACACCTAAATATCGTACTGATATATTTGACCAAAGAGAGATGATTTATTATAAAATCGGTGTTCCAATTCACAAACTAATAGCCGGTAATAGATTTTTAGGTATTTCTGATGAGGAAAATGCCTCCTACTATATTATAGAAAGCTACGCTGCCAGCGAGCTGGTGAGACCATGAAGGTTTTGATAGTAGGACTTGCCATTACCGTGCTATATGCCGGATTTTTAGTTTTTCAGGCAGACCACAATCGATTTATAATTAAGCAGGAAGAGCTCAAGGCTCTGGCAAATGAATGTTCAGGTGCGGCAGCTATATATTATGAAAAAAATGCTTATAAAGACGGATATAAGGTATTTGATATTTCAGAGGGAAATAAGGCAATAGGCTTTCTTATCAGAGAAAATTTAAAGCTGGATGAAGAGTTCAATCCTTTAGGAGGTGCATATTGGGTAGATACTATAGATTATTATGTACATTATTATGATGACTCAGGACTTATGTCAGCTTATCATAGAGACAGTCTTACAGAGACCGGAAGCTTTTCTTATGGCGACTTGTATGTAGATCCTGTTGAAGACTATATGAAAGTAATATCAGAGCCTACAGTTATTGTTACTATTATCGCCGGCAGACCACGATACCGGTTAACATTTCTTGAGGCATTTGAAATCACGGCTGCAAGGAGTTCAGCGTATGAATACGTAAGCAGGGATTAAGGTTTCAGATTTCAGGTCTCAGGTCTCCGGGGGAACTGAAAACTGAAAGATATTCACATTACTCCGCAGGAGTATATTCACACTGCTCCGCAGGAGCATATTCATATTACTTCGAAGAAGCATAATGATGTTTCGCATCAGTCCGAGGTCCGGCATCGGAAGTCAGACATACGTTTCAGGTTTCAAGTATTTGGTTCGTGGTTCTAAGGATAAAAGATAATAAATAATAGATAACAGTTAATGAAGTATTGTGTTAAAATGTTAATAGGGGAGTGAGGCGAATGGAAGAGAAAATATTTGATTTACTGACTGAGATGTATGCTGAAATGAGAAAAGGCTTTAAAAAAGTAGATATGAGATTTGAAAAAGCAGATATAAATGAATTAAAGAACGATGTTCTTCATATAGAAAATATAATGATAAATAATGATAAAGCCTTGTTTGACGGGTATAGACAAATATATGAAAAGCAGCAAGAGCACGATAAAAGGTTTGATACTATTGAGAGAAAAATTGATGATATGAACCTGATAATTAAGAAACATGATGTAGAAATCAGGATTATAAAGGAAGCGAAATAATTCAAAAGGGGGAAGTTAATAATGTCAGATTTTAAATTCGAAATAAAAAAAGAAATAGGTGTTTTGTCAGAGTCCACCAAGGGCTGGCAAAAAGAGATGAATCTAATAAGCTGGAATGAAAAAGAAGCAAAATATGATGTAAGAGATTGGGGACCCAATCATGAGAAGATGGGAAAAGGAGTTACTCTGAGTGTTGAGGAATTAAAAAAACTTAGAGAAATATTGAATGGAATGGATTTATAAACAAAGCTGTTAAAACAAAAGACTGTAAAACAGCAATTGAATAAAAACAAAATTGGCCGCTGAAAATCAGGGGTCTTTCTTTTTGCTATATCAACATAATTATTCCTTGAGAATATAGTAATAGAAAAGAAAGGAGGTGGAATATGCTTATTCATGTTGTAAAACCGGGTCAAACCTTATGGCAGATTTCCATCTTATACCGCGTGCCAATAGCAGATATCGTGAGAATCAATGAATTGCCCAATCCTAACCAATTGGTTATTGGTCAGGCATTAGTCATACCAAGCGAGGATAACTTTTATGTTGTCAGGACAGGAGATACATTATGGAGGATAGCACAACAATATGGAACCACAGTTCAAACTATTTTAGAAAATAATACAATAGCAGATCCGAACAATATATATCCCGGGACCGTGTTATATATTCCGGCAATAAGGCATCAGGTAAAAAGAGGTGAGACACTATGGATTATATCTCAAAGATATGGTGTATCGCTTCAAACGCTCATACAGGTTAATA
>JAAYPU010000101.1 GCA_012519645.1 Clostridiales bacterium
CCGTAACAGAAACATGGCTTCTTTCTGAGTTGACCCATAGATTTCTTACTGACGATGAGCGTCTTATTAATCTTGTTCTCAATGACATGAGCATTCCGGATTTTGAGCCTATGATAGAGCGTATTATTGGCTCTGAGCGAAGTATGGGAAATATCGGAGGAAAAGGAGCAGGGCTGTTTATTGCGAGTCAGATATTACAGCATGCTTCCCAAAATGACCCGTTGCTAAAGGATATAAAAACACCCCGTACATGGTATATAGCCACGGATCAGATTCTGGATTTTCTCCGCTTCAATAGACTTGAAGAACTAAATTCTTATAAATATAATTCTTCATTTTATCATCGTATGACCTATGAAAACGTAGTAGCTAAAATCAAAAATGCGAGCCTGCCGCCTCAAACTGTAACGATGCTGCGTCTAGTATTAGAGGACTTAGGCGATGTTCCGTTGATTCTGCGTTCATCATCTCTTTTAGAGGATACACACAGAGGTTCTTTCAGCGGAAAATATAAAAGCCTTTTCCTGAAAAATCGCGGAACCAAGCAGGAACGACTGGAAGCACTGACAGATGCAATGCTGGAGATATATGCTTCCATGTATAATCCTGATTCTATCCAATACCGAAAAGAGAGAGGACTTTTAAATTTTACAGAGCAAATGGGTGTTTTGATTCAGGAGGTAGTAGGAACACAAATTGGGAAATATTATATGCCTGTGTATGCCGGAGTGGCGTTTTCACGTAATCTGCTGCGATGGTCACCCAGAATCAAGCCTGAAGATGGATTGATCCGTATTGCCATGGGTTTGGGAACACGTGCCGTAGATAGGGTAAACAATGATTATCCCATCATGTTTGCTCCCGGACAGCCACAGCTGAGGATAAATCAGTCGCCGGAAGAGATTTATAGGTATTCTCCCCGCCATATTGATTTAATTGATTTAGAGAAGGGATTTATTACTGCGGAGGCAAAAGATTTTCTTCGTGAAATTGGAAAAGATTTTCCAAATCTGCATCAATATATTTCAGTATTTAATAATGATTTTTTAGAGACCAAAAACAGCTTTTCTTTAGACACTGATACGGATGATATGGTTATTACCCTGCACCATGCTTTGTCACCATCCAGTGATTTTGTACCTAAGATCAACAGTATGCTGAAGGTTCTTTCAGAAAAGCTTCAGAGTCCGGTTGACATTGAATTTGCATTTGACGGCAATAATCTTTATTTACTGCAGTGCAGATTCCAGGGAATCGGTTTGATGAAGAGCCCGGCTCCCATTCCCCAAAATCTGTCCAGACAGGATATATTGTTTACTGCAAATCGTTATGTGCCTGACGGAATTCTGTCTAATATTTCTTATCTGGTATATGTGGACCCGGATGGTTATAATTCTTTACCTCTTCAGGAGGATCTATTGGCTGTCGGTGAGGCAATAGGACTGTTAAATGAAGAATTGCCCCGTCGTAAGTTTATTTTGATCGGTCCGGGACGTTGGGGCAGCAGGGGTGATATAAAATTAGGAGTGCGGGTTACGTATGCTGATATTTCCAATACGGCGGCACTTATTGAAATTGCCAAGGAAAAATATGGTTATGTCCCAGAATTGTCTTTCGGTACGCATTTTTTTCAGGATTTGGTAGAGAACAGCATTGTGTATCTTCCATTATATCCGGACCAGAAGGATATTTTGTTTAACGAAAGCTTTTTCAAAAAAAGTTCAAACCAGCTTAAAAAAATTCTTCCTCGTTATGCCTGGCTGGAAGATGTTTTAAAGGTAATAGATGTTTCCGCTGACTGCGGAGGCCGCAATCTTTCGATCCATATGAATTCTGAATTAGAGAAGGCGGTGGCATTCTTAACAGTTCCGGAAGGTTTTACAGAAGATACATCAATTGTTCAAACGGACATAGCATGGCAGTGCTGGAAATTAGAATCTGAGCAGGAGCATTGGCAATGGAGGCACTATATGGCTAAGCAAATTGCGGATTCTATGGATTTGGATGCTTTTGGCATTAAAGGGGTATATCTGTTTGGCAGTACGAACACAGGCAAAACAGGAATAGGCAGTGATATCTATTTATTGATCCATGTGGAAAATGAAGAAACCAAGATCAAACAATTGCGTCACTGGCTGGACGGCTGGAGTCGGGCACTGGCCAGAATCAACTTCCTTCAAACCGGGCATGATATGGAGCAGCTATTAGATATTCATATTGTAACTGATAAAGATATTGCGGAAGGAGATTCCTTTGCTATAAAAATTAATTCTTATGCCAATCCGGCAACCGTATTAAGAGTCAGAGGCTCCGGTGATGGTAATAATGAATTAGGCTCAGCTAAAAGTATTTAGCATATGGAAGTATCTTGGAGCATCTGGGAGGATCCGGGAGGATGTAGGAGGATACTTTATTTAACGCTATAATTAAAAAGGATATAACGAATAATACGAGGACAGCCCCTATGGGGTTGTTTGTTTTTTTGTGCATTTTTTTATAAAATATTAATAAGGTAATAAAACGGCTGCTTTCAAATAAAATGAGAAAAATAAATAGCTTTTAGTATTTTTATCTGAATGGAGGGTCTAAAGTGGTAAGGTTGGAACATATAAAAAAATATTATAATAACACAGCAGTTATAGAAGATATGAATCTTGAAATAAATGAAGGCCAGTTAGTTGTACTTATAGGGCCAAGCGGCTGTGGGAAAACCACAACTCTAAAAATGATCAACAGAATTATTGAGCCTACATCCGGAACTATTTATATTAACGGAGAAGATATTACTAAAGTTGATCCGGTAAAGCTGAGAAGAAGTATCGGGTATGTTATTCAACAAATAGGCCTGTTTCCGAATATGACCATTGCTCAAAATGTTGAGATAGTTCCAAAGCTTCTGAAATGGGATAGTGAAAAAAGAAAAAAGAGGACAGAGGAACTTATGCATATGGTAGATATGGATCCGGCCATATATGCAGACAGGTATCCTGCGGAATTAAGCGGAGGTCAGCAGCAGCGAATAGGCGTACTCAGAGCTTTAGCGGCGGAACCGCCGTTAGTATTAATGGATGAGCCTTTTGGTGCACTTGACCCTATTACAAAAGAAGCTCTTCAAGACGAGGTGAAGAGACTTCAGAAGAAATTGAAAAAGACTATTGTTTTTGTCACTCATGATATTGATGAAGCATTGAAGCTGGGAGACAGGATCATCATTATGAAGGACGGGAGAGTAATTCAAGATGCATCTCCGGA
>JAAYPU010000102.1 GCA_012519645.1 Clostridiales bacterium
AGCACCTTCCTTTGTTAGATTGTTTTTGTGATGATTCAATCATACCACAAATAGGTGCTCTCTTGTTATGTCTAAAAGGCCTAAAATCTTATTTATCCATTTACCGAATGTAACTTTACGCTAAGTACTTTGACACACATACTTGGGCAACAATTTATATATCAGGCGAAATTAATTCCGATACCTTCGACGCTTTTGCCGAGGAACATGAATACTTAAAAGGTGATAACATAGAATTTGGAAATGTGATACTGGTTATTACTGATATTACACATGACGGTACTGTTACATTTTCAGTGCAGCAAGGAAATTTATATAATGAAGCCGGAGAAGTTGTTAATACTGATATTATTGTCAAAGGTGTAAAGGCAAATTACAAATTGAATGATGGGACTGTGTACTTAATAGTAAACAGCAATAGATATCAATAACTTCCGATTGTTTCCTTAACAATTTGTCGAGTCAGAGTAAATATATAATATTTCTAAGTGTTAATAGTAGAGATGAGTTTATAATTATATGATAATAGAGTATTTTTTGGGTGCAAATGTATGGATAAAAATAAAAGAAATCTTTTGTATATATTATTAGTATTATATGTTGAAATACTGACTGCCTTTAGAATAGGATTCAATGTTAATTCTAAAATGTATGATGTGTCTTACGGGTGGGCAGGGTATAGTCTGTGTTTGACTAGTATTGGCTATATTGTTAGCATAGGAGTGACTATAGTAATCGTAGTATTCATTCTTGTTCCAAACATTTACCTGACAATGAAGATAATCAATAGTAAACAATGTAAAGGTCAAATTTTTATCATCTGGGCATGTGTTATATTGGGAGTTATTATAGCTGTTCTATTGAATTTAGCGGGTATTAGTATAATAGGAAGGATGGCCTGCTCTTTGTTTGAGTTTATTAATAGTGGAATAGAGTTATATTATATGGACTGGTTGATGTGAGATAAATTGATTTTTCGGATCGCAGAGTATGATGCTTTGCTCTTATGGAGGCTGATTGGTGTTGCGAACCTACTATGTTTTGAAAAGGCAAAGGAAACGTTTTCTGCGATGGGAGTCATTCTAAAACAAAAAATGCAGGAGCTAAATAAGCAGAATAGATGAAAGAGTAATATCAAAAAAGCCTATTTTGTTAATGGAGTGAGTGAAATGAAAAAAACATTATTTATATTATTTATCGCAGTATTATTCAGTGGGGTGTTTGGTTGTAGTGATAATTTCAATAATCCTGAAGAGACATCTAGTGATTTGCAAGTAGACTATGATGCTGCTGAGATTGAATTCACTGAATATATAAACAATCTTAAATTGCCTAGTTATTATGTGTCTATTACCACAGAGCCGGCAAGTAATAAATATGATATTACAGGAGATGGATATGAAGATTTATTTAGACTATTATATTATGGAAGTGGGATGCCGAGAGTAAGTTTCTCAATGTATGACCCTGTGAATCATAACGGGTATATTCTGGACAGTTATAATTTCAGCTATAGAGTGGAAAATTGTGATGAGAATGAGTTTGTTATAGTAAAATATAATGCTGCTATCGGTGAAAAAATTGTTGGAACGATTATACTTGAAAATGATGAGCTTATATTTATAGAGAATTAATAATCCCTATTTCGAGGAAGAAGAGCTATGATTAAAAGGAAGACAAATTATATTATTTTAATTTTGACAATTGTATTGTTGTTTGTGACAGGATGTGCGCTATCAGGAGTATCAAAAGTATATAAATATAGAACCACCGGAGATGATATAGTTGAGGATTTCTATCTTGAAAAAACAGAGTATTATTCAGATAAGGTTGTGATTTACTGGAACGGAACAATCAATAACATAGATAAGTATAGTTTTTCTGATGCATTTGAAATAAAAGGAAATACTCTTGTTTTGAAAACAGATAAGCCAGAAGACTTTACTTCGTTTTATATGTCTTATGCTGATTTTGATTATAAATTTCGCTATCTTGACAGTGACCAATATGCATGCATATGTACAGTTATGGATTCAGAAGGTGGCTTGCATTATAGTGGAAGCATAGATCGTTATTATACTGAAGAAGAGAAAGAAAAGCAAAAAGAACAGGCTCAAGAGAGAGAAAATGAGCAGAAAGAATTGTTTGAAAAGCTTGAAGGAACCTGGAATAGTGACGATGGAGAGTATTTTAGAGTTTATAAAGATGATGATTATTCTATTCAATATTATGTAGATGAAAGGGAAGGAACTGAAACACCGATATTTTTTCAGGACTATTTATATGTAAACGAAAATAGGATAGCTATTTCGTATATTGATGGACCGTTTGATGCGTGTTTTGAAATTATTTTATCGGAGGATGGTCAATCATTTGAGTACAATAGCAAGGTGTTTTATAAGGGATTGTGATAAACTGATTACAGTATAGAATACGAAATTTGAGAAGCTGATTAATACTATGATTAAGACAAAATGGAAATAGGTCAAGAGTTCGTGAATATGTCTTTGATTCTGACAGAGTTACTATACCATCTGGATTGGATTCCGTAGTGTTAGGTTGTACCCATTATCCATTGCGGCAAAACACCATTAAGTGTTTTATGGGAGAAGAGTTTTATCTGGTTAATCCCACTTATGATACCGCAAAGGGATTAAAAGAATTATTGGCGGAATAGGGAATTTTAAATAAGAAAAACACAAATCTGAATATGAGTATTACGTCAGTGACGGTGTGGACCAGTTTATCTCCTTTGCTGACAGAGTGCTGCCTTGCTATGTAACGGGTACAACTGTTGTGGATATTGAGTGTCACGAAAGGAGAGAATAGGAATTGAAAAAAAAGAGCACTTTTCAAATTGTCTGGATGATAATATTTATTCTGGTTAATTTTCTTGGCTTTGGAATTGGCGGCATTTTGATGCTGTTTCAGGGGAATTTAATAAAGAGCATAGAAAAGGAACAGAAAAATGAAGAAAAACAATTAGCTGTTATTGAAGAATTAAGGGATTCCGGTGAGTATGATATCTATGATATGTTTTCCGGGGTTTGTGAGGAAAAATATCAGGAAGATGTGGACAGAATCTTAAAGGAAAAAGGTATTGTAGATTATTATATCGTGGAGTATGAGGGTTCCTGCGCAATTGTTGACATGTCTTCCCTTCAATATAGCTGTGATATAAGATCAGGCGATAAATATCTTCTTGTAGAGAAGGAACCTGTTTATGTGGACAAAACATCCCAAATCCCGGTATTACAATGTGTAGCCCATGCTGATGGTTATTTGGGACATCCTGGACCGGGGATTATCATATTTGGTTTCTTTGGGTATATGGTTATGGGGATAACGGTTATTTTAGATGTTATATGGCTAATCGTTTTACTCATTGTGAAATTGGTTAGTAAGAAGCAACAGAATTAAATTACTATTGTTTTGCCAACGACTGTCCTGTTTTATTAATGAAGGGAGAATTATGAAGGAAATTAAAAAATCTATTATGATATCTGTGTTTATTAATTTCTCATGTTTTTTAATAAATATGATTACATATTGGTTATTTGGAAAGATCTTTCTTTGTATAAAATTGTCTGGTGGTGAGTGGGTAGGATATGATGGTTTTGGAGTGATGTTAAATAAAACTTTTCCAATGTCAACATCAGATATATCTTTAAGTGGTGAATATTGGATATCGTTTGAACCAATAAGTCTTTTAGTTACCTTGATGCTTTTCTTTATTATTCCTTTTATTTTAATGAAAAAGAATAGAAAAGAATAAACAGAGCCAAGTGGGACTGGGAGTAGACAGAGTAATCCGCAATGCGATAAAGCCTTTGTTTGTCGATTGGGAAAATTATCTTAGGAGCATTCCTGTTAAGTAACAAATAACTGGTTTGCAAAAAATGAGTGCCTACCATAGAATAATGATTGTTAACTTGGCGGTTAAAAAAATCATTGTTCAGAGGAGACACCCACAAATGAATTATAAGCAGAATGAGAAAATCAATCAAGTAAAAGAATCAACTTTGGTAGTTGGAATTGATATCGGAAGTACTACACATTACGCCAGAGCTTTTGACTGGCGGGGCATTGAACTCGGGAAAGTCTTTCCATTCAGCAACAGCAGAGAAGGATTTGAGAACTTCAAAGACTGGATGCAGCGTTTACAGGACAAGTACAAGAAGTCAGATGTGATTGTCGGTATCGAGCCAACAGGTCATTACTGGTTTGATCTTGGCGCTTATCTTGAGGATGAGGGCATCCTCCTGGTTATGGTTAACCCCTATGCGGTAAAGCAGACCAAGGAACTGGATGATAACAGCCAGAGTAAGAATGACAGAAAAGATCCAAAGGTAATAGCAAAACTTGTTACCGAAGGCAGGTATTCTGCACCATATACACCAGATGGTGTGTATGCTGATTTAAGAATTATGGTGGCCAATCGTAAGAGACTCATCAGGGAACTTACCCAGATCAAAAACAGATTTGCCAGATGGTTCGCCATATATTTCCCTGAATATAAAGAGGTGTTTGGGGATTATGAAGCACAAAGCAGTATGATGCTTCTAAAGAAAGCTTGTACTCCGGAAGCGATGGTGGAACTTGGAGCCGAGAAAATCAATCAAATCTGGCGTGATGCAAAGTTAAGAGCTGTTGGAATGAAAAGGGCAACGACCCTGTGTGAAACAGCGAAACGAAGCATTGGCTTAAAGAAAGGCTCTTCGGCTGCCGAGTATGAAATGAAACTTTTGCTTGCGGATTACGAATACAAGATGGCACAGCTTGATTCCGTTATGGAAGAGATAGAAAGTTTGTGTAAAAAGATACCCGAAAGCGAGCAGATGCTTGCCATCAAAGGTATCGGAGTAATCACAGTAGCCGGATTTCTGGCTGAGGTGGGTGATGTGAGACGTTTCGAATCGCCCAGACAGATACAGAAGCTGGCCGGACTCTCATTAAGGGAAAACAGCTCAGGAAAGCATAAAGGACAGACGACCATTAGTAAAAGAGGTCGAAGTAAGCTACGAGCAGTACTGTTCAATGCAGCGATTCCGTTGATAGCAAAGAACCCGGAGTTTCGGTCATTGCATGAGTATTATACAACCAGGGCAAACAATCCGTTAAAGAAAAAGCAATCCGTGATTGCCATCAGCTGTAAGCTGATACGAGTCTTCTATGCCATCCTGGCCAATGGAGTAACCTATGATCCGGAGAAGATGATATCTGATATTCATAGGTCGCCACAGGCAGCATAAGAATGACAACTGTGAGATTCAGGAAGACGTCCGCCGCAAGGTGCTGAAAGGAACAGAAAGAATTACAAAAACATAGAGAGCCGAAGTCAGATTTTTCACCATCAGAGCACAGACTCAGTTTAGGAGCATCATGACGCCCCTTTATGGATAAGCAGAACGAAGGAATTAAGGACCCAGAAGTGAAGGTGATCCCGTATGACATGGGAGGTTAGGCTGCCGTAAGGAGTTGGGGATAAGAAAGGCCAATCATAGCAAAATAAGATGACGTCTTGTTTTGTGTACCCCAAACATCCTAATATCCATGATTTTTGGTCTAGGGGAATGGCATAGACTTAGATAGCATCTCTATAAAAAATGAAAAAGTGAGAAAAAGCGAGTTAACAAGAGAAAAATAAAGATTATTATGGGAGGTTACGTATGTATAGTGTAAAAGAAATGTTTGATGATATTGTTTTAATTGCAGATATGCTTGAAGAAAATGAAATTGATAATTTTAAGTTTCCTAAAGGCATAAGTGAAGAAGATATTAAAGATTGGGAAAAAGAAAACAATATTTTGCTTCCGGATGGTTATAGAAGTTTTCTCCTTTTGACAAACGGATTTAGAAATCATGGTACAGAGATATATTCGTTGGAACAGATAACACAATTAGATTTCCCAGAAGATTATAAGGGCTATTATGTAATTGGTTCATATATAGGTGATGGTTCATTAATACTTGTTGATGATAAAGGAGGTTTTTATCTTGGTGATCATGCAGGTGTAATAGATAAATCGACTTTTGAGGCGTTTGTTGAAAAGTGGATATTAGATGATATGAAGGATTCATTAAAAGATAATGATATAAAACTGCCAAATAATATGAAGACAAATAAAAAAATAAGAAAGAACAGCCGATTTTATCAAACGAAAGATTCTTAGAGATAAAGGCTAAAATAAGAGAAGATGAGAAAAAATCAGGCGGGATTGTGCGTGGTACAATAGAAAGTGAAATTTGACGGAGTCTTTAAATAAAAAATAATTGAGTAGGAGTTGAATGTTTATGAACGTTTTAAAGAGATTATTTACCTCAATATTATTAGCAGGTATTTTGGTGCTTGCTGCTGGTTTATATTATAAGGTGATAAAAGCAGGTATTCCATTTCAAGATCCGACACTTGAATTGCAACTTCAATATTTGATAAATATGGGTATTGGGGATGTTCTCACAAAAATAGGCTTATGTACAACAATGGCAGGTTCTATATGTCGAATTGTTATAGGAATTTTAAATAGAAAGAAAAAGACGGAATAACAAGGATATGAAGCTTTCAGTTTGTCGATTTGATGATAGACGGAAAATTTAATAATTTTGCATTAAGGTATAGCAGGTAATAAAGCAATGTTGCCTGCATGTTATCTGCTAAAAATGGAATTTTTTGGGTGGGTTCATTGGAACCCACATTTTTCCTTTTTAAAGGGTTCATCGTTAATTTGTATCACAATCATTGTTATAACGAATTGATATAGATATCCAGCGAGAGAGTCAATTGTTCGTTAATTATTCTACCTTCTCATAAGGCAAATTATGAATTATAATTTTTCTGCATTTTTGTTATAATACATAAGGTGCGTCAAAAAGTGGAGTACCTTTTAAAAAGTGACTCCAAAAAGTGGAGTACTTTTCTAAAAAGTGCGTCAAAAAGTGACGCACCCTCCGAAACGGGTAAAATTCGTCATCAAAAAAGGTGAGTCAAAAAGTGGAGTACTTTTCTAAAAAGTGCGTCAAAAAGTGACGCACCTATATAAATATCGGGGGTTTTAGGGGGCTTCCCCTAACAAGATGCATGAAAATGGTCTGTGGCCACAAAATGCGTATCTTGCAGAAGACACCATGAGAAATTTTCAATATGAATTTTGAGCAGAACTGTAGAAGGGAGGCAATAGTATGTCCCAAGGCAGATTAAGTCGTGTAAAGAAGTTTCGCTTGAGTTCGGAGGAAGCCGCAGAACTGGCAGAAAAAGCAGAGAAGATGAATATGACTGAGTCTGAGTATCTGAGGTTTATGATTTCACAGAAACCTACGGATTATTCGGAGATGAGGATTTTATTGAGGGAGCTTATCAATGAAGTAAATCACATTGGTACGAATATTAACCAGATTGTACATAATAATAATTCCGGTTTATATTCAGAGACGGATAAAGAACAACTGGTGGCATATATGAGAAAGCTGAATGTAGAAGTGAATAAGGTTTACGAAGTGATAAGTGAAAGAAAGTCCGGAAATATGTAAGCGGAATTTTTTTGAATCGAAAATATTGCCTTTTCCGTAGCGAGGCTGTATCATCAAGAAAAGAATTATCGGAATTATTTTGAAAAGATGCAGAAGTGACTAAGGAAGGAGGGAAGCTTTGAATAAGGAATTTGAACGCTGCTGCACATTTCTTGCTGAGATGATAGAGAAGTATGGTCTGGATGTTTTACGTGATATAGCTGTAGAGCTTCAGTTTGATCCGGAAACTTGGCGTGATGATGCAGAAGGAAAAAGACTTCGGTATGAGGCTTATGCGAAGAGATTTCTGGAGCGGTTTATAGAAGCTGCATAAGGATTACCGGCATCCTGCGAGAGTGGGATGTGATACATACGAAAGAGCGTTCAATTAGTATATGGATTAAAGAATTGAAAATAATGATATGGATTAAACAATGAGTAATCACTTGATTTGTACGAAGTGCAAGTTAAGTGATTTTTTACTATCTTAATAGAATATACAACTAAATGAGAAAAAATCACATTTAGCAGTTGATTTATTGGAAAAACTGGATATAATAGATAGTAGAAAAGAAGGTGAGGTAGCAATCATGTTAATACAATTCAATTTTAAAAATTTCAAATCATTTAGAGAAGAGGCTACTTTGGATTTATCTGCTGCAAAGATGACAGAGTTTTCAAATAGAGTAGTATCTATCGGTAGCGAGAAGATTTTGCCGGTTGCTGCTATTTATGGTGCAAATGCAAGCGGAAAGTCCAATATATACAACGCATTTGAATACATGTCTGATTATGTTGCAGATTCTTTTAAATATGGTGATGAAGAAGAGAAGTTTGAGCACTTCAGACCGACTCCGTTTTTGTTTGATGCTACATCAGCGAATGCAGAGTCCAGCTTTGAAGTATATTTCACATTGCCGGGAGATAAGGCTGAAAAGACTTATAATTATGGATTCTGCATTGATAAGGAAGGTGTAACGGAGGAATGGTTAAATTCTAAGGCCAAGACTGCAAGAAAGTATAGTACAGTTTTTTATAGAAGTGCAGATGAATTAGATTTATCAGGCTTCCCTAAGAGTAGCAGGGATAATATTCAAGTGGCTTTGGAAAAGCAGGTACTTATTGTATCTTTGGGTGCAAAGCTGAAGATTGGCAAGTGTAAGGCAATTAGAGATTGGTTTCTGGCAAACGAGTTTGCAGATTTTGGGGATCCTGTTACAAATTTCTTTATGTCTCGCAGATTGCCTAAGGGATTTGTGGAAGATAAGAATGTTCAGCAGAAGGTTGTAGAATATTTTGCTTCATTTGATGAGCATATCAAGGATTTTAGAATTGAAAAGGTTCCTCAGGAGGGAGATTCCAAGGAAGAAAAGTATAAGATTAATGCGCTTCATAAAATGATTGGTTCTGATGAATTGGCAGCCATTCCATTAGAGTTAGAATCTGCCGGAACTTTGAAGATGTTCGCATTATATCCGGAATTGCAGGAAGTGTTGGAGAAGGGAAGTGTGTTCTTCATTGATGAATTAAACGCACGTCTGCATCCACTACTAGTAAGGAATTTCTTGCTTACATTCTTGAACCCAGAAATCAATACGAACCATGCGCAGCTTGTATTTACAACTCATGACACATGGCAGTTGTCTAACCAGTTATTGCGTCGTGATGAAATCTGGTTTGTCGAAAAGGATGAAGAGGGTGTTTCTACGTTGTATTCGTTGGCTGATTTTGTAGATGAAGATGGTACTCGTATCCGCAAGGACGAAAGCTACGAGAAGAATTACCTGATAGGAAAGTATGGTGCTATTCCTACCTTAAAGAGTATTGATATATTTAAGGAGGAATGAGTATGGCGAAAAAGGACAGAACAGGTAACAGAAAAACTCGTGAGCAGAGAAAGCAATTCAAGGTGCCGGAATTAGGTTACTATTTGATTGTTACGGATACAGAAGCTACAGAGCGATGTTTCTTCACAGGACTCCATCAGGATTTGCCGGAGGATGTGAGAAACAAGCTCGTAATAAAGGTGGTAGAGACAAAAACTCGTGCCATGATTGATAAATGTCTGGAACTCACTGCTTATGATGCACAATATCGTATACCTTGGATTGTATTTGACAGAGATCAAGTGCAGGGATTTGATGAGATTATTTTAGAGGCGGTGAGTAAAGGAATACAAGTGGGCTGGTCCAATCCATGTTTTGAAATATGGATGTACGCCTACTTTGGGTCTATGCCTGCAATCCAAGATTCATGGGCGTGTTGCTCGGATTTTCGACGAGTATATGAAACTAAGACTGGACAGAAGTATTCCAAGGCTGATGAGCTGATGTATGGAAAACTCTGCAAAGCCGGTGACGAACAAAAGGCAATTCAGATAGCACAGCAGAAGTTGGAACAATGTAAAAGAGAAGGTAAAACAAAGCCATCAGAGATGTGCCCGTGTACGACGGTGCATGAGCTGGTGGGGGAGATTAGAAAGAAACAGTTTAAAAGAAGAGAGGTATAATATGAGGTCATTAGGATTAGCAATTAAGAAAAATGAAATTTGGTATTCTGTCGTAGAAGGCGACAGTATGGATAATTCTTATATTCTAGAAACTGGAAGACAGAATTTTAGAGCAGAATCGCAAGGATTAATGCTCGATTTTTATAATATATTTTTAGAACTGATAACAAAATACAAGCCAGATAGTATATCATATAAGTTGTCATTGGATATAAAGATGGGTCAGATTCCTTATTTGCATTATTCCTTGGGCGTGTTGAATTTCTTATGTTTGCAACAATCAATACCATCAATAGAGAGGTCAAGCAAATGGATTACCGCAGGAAAGAAATCGAAAATTATATATTTTGAAGAGATGTTTCCAGACGTTAGTTTTAAAAATGAACAATTAGCTGCTTCTGTAATAGCATGGTATGGAATTGGAGAGTAATGTAATGAATAAAACGATAGATTATTCTGGAACGACAATAGGCAAGTATTATCTTATCAGTAGAATTGGAAATGGTAGTTTTGGGGTGGTTTATAAGGCTTTTGATAGAGTATTAAGTGTTGAAAAAGCAATTAAAATATTGGAAGTATCAAATCCAAACGAAGCCTACAAATTGTTTAGCGAAGCATCTATACCTTATAAATGCACACACCACAATATTGTTAAGATTAATACCGGAGAGTTACTTGATTTTAACGGAGAAATTGTATTTGTTGTTGATATGGAACTGATTAATGGTTTCTCAGTTGAGGAAATATTAAAAAGATCAGAAACATCGGTAGTGTGGAGTATTAATGTTATTAGAAACCTATTGTTTGCAGTAGAATATTCACATATACAAGGAAATATACACAGGGATATTAAGCCAGCAAATATATTGATTGATAATGGTATTCCTAAACTTTCGGATTTTGGACTTGCATCAGCATTAGGAAGTGTTATTATACCATGGAAATGGTATAGGACCCATGCTGCTCCGGAGACATTTGTTAATAATTCAATTGCAACTGTTCAAACAGATATTTTCGCATTAGGAATGACTTTATACAGAATGGTCAATGGTATTTCTGATTGGAATTTATTCCTTAGTTCAATCCCTAATGTAGAAAATTTAATTGTGTCGGGAAAGTTAATTGATAAATTGCCAAAATCGCCGATTGTCCCTGATAAGGTATATAGAATTATAAAGAAGGCATGTAACAAATTGCCTGAAAAGAGATATGCTTCCGCAACCGAGATGAGGAATGCAATAGAAAAATTGCTGTTAATGTACGATTGGAAGCCACAGAGCGAGTATTATTGGATAGGACATGCTATAGGAGAGCCTGTAAAGGAAATATATATAGAGTCCAGGAGGAATTGTGTGGAAGTGGTTGTTACAAATAACAGTAGGAAATCAAGTCAAGATAGCAGAAGATTTGGAAATATATTAGAGGCAACAAGCTATATGTTTGAGTACATAAAGGAAACTACAATAAGATAGAAGGTGTATATAGAATAATATACAATCAATTAGGGCAGTTATTATGGCTGCCTATTTCTTCTTGAAACAAGGTTGGAACAGATATATAATAGTGTTGGGACAACTAAATGAAATGATTAATAAAGGTATATAATGGAGCGAGGTAATATGGCTGAGAAAGTAAAAAATGAACATTATGTTCCACAAAGATATTTGAAGCATTTTGCAAATTGTGAAAACTTTTTTGTGTTTGATAAAGAAAAGACAGAAAAAAGACCAGGAAATGTTGGAGATTATGCTTGCGAGAGATACTTTTATGATGTTGACTTTGATGCTTTAAAAAGAGAAAAATTGGAACAAGATCCAGATTTCAAATTTGATCCGGAGATTGAACAGATAATGCAAACAATAGATGTTCAACACATAGAGCATTGGTTTGGTCAAAATGTTGAGACGTGGTTATTTGATCCTATTGATAAAATTATATCAACGTATGTTATGGCTAATCCAAAGAATATAGATAATATGGTTGCGATGACAGATGATGATATGAATCATATTTCGTTGTACATGGCAATTCAAATGATTAGATCTAAAGAGTTTCGGGAAAATATAAAAGAAATGTATGAAAGATTACCATTGTTGCTTATGAAGAAAAATGCAAAGACGGATGAAGAAAGGGAATATATTAATTCGATAGAATTAGAAATTAGAAATAAAAATCATTTGAAATTGCTTCACTCCCAATTTTTGATGGATGAGGAAATGGTATCGGATGTTGCCGTTCGTTTGAGAAGTAAAATTTGGGCCATAGGTTACAATAAGACAGATATTCCATTTATTACTTCTGACAATCCAGTGGTTAAATATGGTCATTCAGGATTTAATGGTATAAATAGTAAAGGTATTGAAATAGCATTTCCTA
>JAAYPU010000103.1 GCA_012519645.1 Clostridiales bacterium
GAATAATTAACTTATTTCTTCTGAAGGTTGCTATGTATAAAAATTTTCTGTAGTCTTCCTTTGACATAGTCGTATTAATCACGATTTTAGGCTGTTCCATATCATTCACTCCTTAGTAAACTATTAACATCAGAAACTTGCTATGAGTTATAAAAAAAGGCAGATGTATATCTGCCTCTTGATCATTATCTCTTTGAGAATTGTGATGCTTTTCTTGCTTTTTTAAGTCCGTATTTCTTTCTTTCCTTCATTCTGGAATCTCTCGTTAAGAAACCTGCTCTTTTAAGAGTTATTTTTAACTCTTCATCTGCTCTAACCAAAGCTCTTGATATACCGTGTCTCAATGCGCCGGCCTGTCCTGTGAATCCGCCACCATAAACGGTTGCGACAACATCAAATCTTCCGGTCATATTGGTTATATCAAAAGGTCTTTTTATTTCTCTTTTCAATAATTCCTGATCAAAGTAGTCCTCAAGGTCTTTTTTGTTGATTGTGATTTTACCTTCGCCGGGAATTAATCTTACTCTTGCAATAGAGGACTTTCTTCTACCTGTTCCATAATATTGTACCTTTGCCATTTATAAAACTCCTCCCTCTTAAACCTCTAATACTTCAGGTTTTTGGGCTTCATGCTTATGTTCCGGACCACAATAAACCTTGAGTTTTGTATACATTTGTCTTCCAAGTCTACCCTTTGGAAGCATACCTTTTACGGCAAGTCTGACGATGTCTTCAGGTTTTCTCTGAAGCATCTTTTCAAATGTGAATTCTCTTAATCCACCTGGAAAACCTGTGTGATGTCTATACATTTTTTGTTGTCTTTTTCTACCTGTCACATCAACTTTTTCTGCGTTGATGATAATAACATAATCACCTGTATCTACATGAGGTGTATAAATAGGTTTGTGCTTGCCTCTCAAAACAGACGCGACTTCTGAAGCAAGTCGTCCTAATGTTTTTCCTTCCGCATCCACAACATACCATTTTCTTTCCACTTCATGAGGCTTAGCAATGAATGATTTCATTAATAGTCCCTCCGTTTTCATTTCAAATTCGTTTATTTAAAATCCGGGGCTAGTGGATTTTTTTTATACGAATAGCGCTATCATTATATTATAATGCATTCCTTATGTCAATAATAATAAGCATTAAAATCTACAAATATATACGCTAAATATTAATGGTATTTTACTTCAAAAATAAAATCTTATGCCTTGATATTTAAAAAATGATATGTTATGATATGTCTAATTTTATAGATGCTATGAAGGATTTAGTAGCTGTTTGTTGTTATTAAAGAGAATAGCCGGTTGGTGGGAGGCTATATGCGACATACGTGTGAATTACATTCCTGAGCTTTCGTCAGACGGTTCATCTGCCCGTTACAGCAGAAAAAGTGCAGGATTTTCCTGAATTAAGGTGGTACCACGGCTTTTTCGTCCTTATTATCGACGAGAAAGCTTTTTTTTTATGATGCTGCGCATCATTGCAGAGGTTAGAGGTTAGAGGTTAGAGGTTAGTGAAGGAAGAAATTTTGCATGAAGGCAAAATTTCATCAATAATTCTTAAATCATAAATCATAAATCTTAAATCCTAATGATGCTGCGCATTAGTTTATGGAGTATAGAGTATGGAGTATAGAAAATGGATAATTGATAATTGACAATTAAAGATTGCCACACTTCGCTCGCAATGACACACTAAGCCGAGCCGAAAACACTAATCACTAATCCCTAATTACTAATCACTTTTATGAGCCCTGAGACCATAAACCTGCTCCTGACTGCGGACACCGGACTTTTCGGGGACACTAATTACTAATCACTAATCACTAACCACTATTTTATTTTGGAGGTATTACAAATGAAAAATGTATATGATGTCCTAACAGAAAGAGGATTTATTCAACAATGTACTCATGAAGAAGAATTAAAAGAGCTGCTCGGCAAGGAATCTGTGACATTTTACATAGGTTTTGACCCGACAGCGGACAGCCTCCATGTAGGTCATTTTCTTCAGGTTATTACCATGATGCATATGCAGCATGCCGGTCATAGGCCAATCATTCTTCTCGGAGGAGGAACCGGAATGGTTGGGGATCCTTCGGGAAAAACAGATATGAGAAAGCTGATGACAAAAGAAACCGTTCAGAATAATATCGACAAATTCAGAAAAATGTTTTCTAAGTTCCTTGACTTTTCCGATAACAAAGCAATCATGGTCAATAATGCCGAATGGCTGCTGGAGCTGAACTACGTGAATTTTTTAAGAGATATAGGCAAACATTTTTCCGTTAATAGGATGCTTACGGCAGAGTGCTTTAAATCAAGGCTTGAGAAAGGCTTATCTTTCTTGGAATTTAATTACATGCTGATGCAATCCTACGACTTTCTGGAGCTGTATAAAAGATATAATTGTAAGCTTCAAATGGGCGGAGATGACCAATGGTCTAATATTATCAGCGGCGTTGATTTAGTAAGAAGAGTTGAAAATGAACAGGTTTATGGATTGACCTTTACGCTATTGACCACAAGTGAAGGCAAAAAAATGGGGAAAACTGAAAAAGGTGCATTGTGGCTTGATCCGGAAAAAACTACTCCATATGAATTTTATCAATACTGGAGAAATATAGATGATGCAGACGTTGAAAATTGTTTGGCTTTACTGACCTTTCTTCCGATGGAAAAGGTTCGTGAATTAGGATCTCTCGAAGGTGCTGAAATCAATAAAGCAAAAGAAATACTCGCTTTTGAGGTAACAAATTTAGTACATGGAGAAGAAGAAGCCATAAAGGCTCAGGAAGCAGCAAGGGCACTGTTTTCACATGGCACCAACATGGAAAATGTTCCTTCGACGACATTAGATGCGGCAATCTTTAAAGAAGGCATTGATATAGTAACTCTCCTTGCTGATATAAACCTGGTTCCAAGTAAAAGCGAAGGAATTCGCCTGATAAAGCAAGGCGGACTGTCCATAGACGGAAATAAGATCGAGGATACTAAATTTATCGTTACAAAAGATATTTTCAATGACGGAAAAATCCTTATTAAAAAGGGAAAGAAAACTTATCATCAAATCATAATAAAGTGAGGAAATTTCCTCACTTTATGAATTAAGAATGAAGAAATAAAGAAACTATAGTATTGAAAAGTATAATAAAAAGGCGGCTCGTATGAGCCGCCTTATAATTCTTTAAAACCACTTTTGTTCAATTTCAACAGGTTCGTAAGCATCTATGTAGTTTAAAATATCTCTCACATCGCTGCTAACGTAATACAAAGAACGCATATATTCTTTTGCAAATTTGTGCTGTATTACTCTTTCAAATAATTCGATAAGGGGATTATAATATCCCTCCGTATTTAATATTGCTATCGGTTTACAGTGGTATTTCAGCTGCTTTAACGTGATCATTTCAAAAAGCTCTTCCAGGGTGCCAAACCCACCCGGCAAAGCGATGACTGCATCTGATTGTTCATCCATTATTTTTTTCCTTGAACGCATATCTTCTGTGATAATAAGGTCGTCGCACGAGTCGTATACTACACCTTCAATATTTAAAGCCTTTGGGATCACTCCCACGACTTTACCATTACCATCATGAACGCCTTTCGCACAAGCACCCATCAGCCCTACTCTGCCTCCGCCATAAATAAGCGTATCCCCTCTTTTTGCAATCTCTTTACCAAGATTGTATGCTGATTCAAAATATTTCTTTTCAACAACATCACTGGATGAGCTATAAACGCATATAATCATTTTTTTACTCCTTATGGCAATTGAATTGTTTTGTTTTTTTTGGATTGCCTATATAAGACAAATTTGCTGCCTATGCTTTGTACATACTCTGCATTAAGCTCCGCGCAGATTTCATTAGCAGTTTCTTTCGCATCCAGAAGGCTTGTATCCAAAAGCTTTATTTTTATTAACTCTCTTGCTTCTAACGCTTCGTCTATTTGGGTTATTATATTTTGGGTCAGACCGCTTTTCCCGATTTGTATGATGGGCTCAATGCTATTGGCTAAGCCTTTCAAATAACTTCTTTGTTTTCCTGTAATCATATGTTTTCTCCTTTTTGAAGGTCACTAAAATATATTTCTTTTAAGTATAATCCTCCTGCAGGTGCTATATGCCCTGCCATATATCTATTTTTGCTTTCTATTATGTTCAGTATTTCTTCAGGTTTTATCTTCTTTAGTCCTACTTCCACTAAAGTACCGGTTATAATGCGTACCATATTGTATAAAAAGCCATTTCCTGTTACTTCAATTAAGATCTCTTTTTTTTTCGCTGATTTTTTCTTTACTGATATATTAAGATCATAGATCTCCCTGACGGTATCCGTTACATTGCTTCCGGAGCTCATAAATGCTCTGAAATCATGGCTTCCAATAAAATAGCCGCACGCCTTTTTCATTGCTTCAATATCTAACTCTTTACATATATTATAATAGTAATTTCTCGAAAAAATATCCTTTTCCTTCGTATATAGAATTTTATATTCATATGTTTTTCCTTTTGATGAAAAACGAGCATGAAAGTCATCATCTACTTCTTCGGCGCTTAATATATATATGTCCTCAGGCAATAAATTATTTGCGGCTTTTTTTATGTTTTCAACAGGTATAGCATAGTCTCCTTTAAATGTTGCAGCTTGACCGTAGGCATGCACACCCGCATCTGTACGGCTGGCACCGTTTATCTCTATGGTTTGACAGCAAAGCTTGGTTAAGACCTTCTCAATTTCTCCTTGAACAGTCCTTAGTTCCGGCTGCTTTTGCCATCCCGAAAATAGTGTCCCATCATATTGAATTTTAAGCAATACGTTTTTCATAAATTCAATCCTTTTGTTTAGATGTTAAGGTAGAGATTTCTGTTTATTCAAATATTATTTTTACTTTATCGGCAAATAATAAAGAATCGCTTTCTGAAAAGCAGCAGAATATTACTTCGTCAAATACATCAGGATGTCTTTCTATAAATATTTTAACGGTTTCAACTGCAATGCCTGACGCTTCTTCTTTAGGATATCCATAGACACCTGCTGAGATAAAAGGAAAAGCAATTGTCCTGACATTGTTTTCTGCTGCCATTTTAAGAGAACTTTTATAGGCGCTTTCCAGCAGATAAGCTTCCTTGTTTTGTCCGCCGCGATAAATAGGACCTACTGTATGAATCACATATTTACTTGGCATATTGCCTGCTGAAGTCAAACGCGCTTCCCCGGTAGGACAACCCGCATACTTTTTACATTCTTCCAGTATTTGAAGCCCTCCGGCTCTGTGTATGGCTCCATCGACTCCGCCGCCGCCTCTGAGTCTTTCGCTGGCTGCATTGACGATAGCATCTACTTTCAGCTTAGTTATATCTCCCTGCAATATCGTTATTTTAGTTTTCCCATAGATAGTCTGATGTTCCACACAATCACCACCTATTCCCACTTCTTGTGAAATATGCTTCTCCGAAGCAGTGTAAATATGCTCCTTCGGAGTAGTGTAAGTATAAATAGTGCTACGCACATTGTGAGTAAAAGTTAAGATTTATGATTTAAGATTTAATTAGTGGTTAGTAATTAGTGATTAGTTGGTTAGTGAAGGTTGAAATTTGCCTTTGGCAAATTTCTTCCTTATCTTTCAGTTCTCAGTTGTCAGTTATCAGTTTTATTAATTTCCTGAGACCTGAAACCAGAGACCTGACACCTACTCCATACTCTATACACTGATGCTCCGCATCATCCCAAATGAATGATTTTAAAAATGTTATTATCCTTTACGTAAAAACGGTGGTTTTTCCCTTGAAATATCGTTATTTCACCGATGGACTCCACTCTGTCAACAGATTTTATCATTTCTGAAAGCTCTTGATATTTTAAGTGCTCACTTGATTCCAATATTTTCTTATCTATTACAGCCTGCTTGAAATTTTCAATAATAGTTTCATCATAATCGGGCAGTATTTTATCCATTTTATATTTATTGCACTTTTTGCAGCTTAAAACAATATTAAAAATATCATCAGGCCCATTTTTACTTTTGGGAACATAATGGTCAAGACTTATCTGCCTGAATAATAAATCTTTATCGCAAAACCTGCATTTTCGGCCATCCCGTTCATAAATATATTTTTTTACGGTCTTTTTATAATCCACTATTGCCTCGCCTCTTTATATAGTTTGGGTAGGTCTCGGGTTTTGGGTCCGGAGTCCGGCGTAATGATTTAATGAATGAAGGAATTTGACATTTTCAAATTCCTTCAAATACTATTATTTATAAGATGATTTTAAGTCAACAATACAATTAAAGAAAAGCGCACCTTCCTTTGTAAGCTTCGGGTCTGCATAAAAGTATCCGTGTCTGAAAAATTGAAATCTGCTTTCAGGCTTTGCTTCTTTTATGCTTGGTTCCGCATAGCCTTCAAAGACAGTTAATGAATTTTCATTTAATACATTTTCTCCTTCTTCGTTTTCAAGCATAAGATAGTCATACACTCTGGCGGTTATTTTTTGCGCCTGTGATGCCTCGACCCAATGTATTGTGCCTTTGACCTTTCTGCCTGTAAAACCGCTGCCACTTCGGGTTTCGGGATCATAGGTGCATCTAATTTCTGTAATATCA
>JAAYPU010000104.1 GCA_012519645.1 Clostridiales bacterium
AGTTTATAAATCCAAAAGAGCACCTTATGAAAAGCTTGCACCAATAATAGTATTGATAACCGCAATGCTTTTGTTAGGGATATTTTCTAAAGACGTGCTGGACTTTTTAATAACAGGGATAAACGCACTCTAAATGCTGCAACATCCAGAGCAGATAAAAGATGAGACTTGATTTAGATGATAGATGAAAGATGAAAGATGAAAGTTAATGAAGAAATTTGCCTTTGGCAAATTTCAACCATAAATCTTAAATCTTAAATCCTAAATCTTAACTTACACTGTTCTTAAAGAACATTTACACTTACACTTAATTTGGAAGGGTTTTGTCATGGTAAGAATTTTTTTGGTAGCTCCGATATTTTTTCCCTTTATTATTGCATTAATTTTAAGCTTTAAGGAATATACAGAAAAGCAAAGAAATTTTATTGTTGTTTCAGGCGCTGTTATCAATTTTTTGCTTCTTTTGTTAAATGCCTTTGTTTTAAAACCATCGCGAATACATCTATTGAGGTTTAATGAATTTGTAGATATTTATTTTAAATTAGATACAATAAGTCTGGTTTTCAGCTTTCTGGTTTCAATCCTCTGGATTTTTACTGCTTTTTATTCTATCGAATATATGTGCCACGAAAGAAAGCCAAACAGATTTTTTGTCTTTTTTTATGCAACTCTCGGAGTAACTATAGGAATATCTCTTTCAGCAAATTTAATTACGCTTTATCTGTTTTATGAATTATTGACTCTGACCACTTTCCCTCTGGTAATATATGCAGGAAATGCGGCAGCTCTAAAGGCAGGCTATAAGTATTTAATATATTCCTTTACCGGTGCTGCCTTTTCTCTTTGCGGCATGCTGCTTATTTTTTGCCAAACCCAAAGCTTAGATTTTATTCCCGGAGGAATACTGCCTCAGATAAATGCTGATGATTCTCTGTATTATTTTATTGCGTATGCTCTTATGTTTTTAGGCTTCGGTGTAAAAGCAGGACTTGTGCCGCTTCATTCCTGGCTTCCTGCCGCAATGATCGCGCCTACTCCTGTTAGTGCATTGCTTCACGCTGTAGCAGTAGTAAAGTCCGGTATCTTTTCCCTTATCAGGATCACTTATTTTATATTTGGGCCTATTGCTATCACAGCTGTCAAAGGGGACCGATTTGCTCTTATTTTCATATTGATCACCATACTTACCGGCTCTTTTTTGGCTATACATCAAAGCAATCTCAAAAAAAGGCTTGCCTACTCGACCATCAGCCAGCTGGGATATATTATGCTTGGTTTAGTAGTGTTTAATCCGAATTCATTTACCGGCGGTATGCTCCATATGGTTTTCCATGCACTTATTAAAATTACTCTTTTCTTTTGTGTGGGAGCCATTATGCATATAACCGGTAAGACTGAAATAGATGAAATACAAGGACTGGGGAAGCAAATGCCAAGGCTTATGTGGTGTTTCTCATTGTCTGCCATATCACTTATAGGAATTCCTCCTACCAATGGTTTTGTAAGCAAGTGGTATTTGGCAACCGGCAGTTTGCAAAATGGTGATGCCATTATTGCTATCGCATTACTTTTAAGTGCTTTGCTGACGGCAGGCTATCTTTTCCCCATCATCTCTACTGCTTTTTTTAAGCCTGCACCCGATAACGCCTCAGATTACAATGAGTCACAACACAAAATGCTGATTATACCTATTATGATACTTACTGCAATAATCTTACTCACCGGGCTTTTTCCAAACCCAATTATTAATGTTTTAAATTCCATCTCACAAACTATAAATTAAATTTCTGCATTAAAGAGGGATTATTATGTTTACTTCAAGTGAATTTCTTTTATTATTAATAATCGCGATTCCTGCCGTTTCAGCTTTTATAGGTTTCTATATCGGTATGAAAAGCGAAGATGCCAGGAATCATTTCTATACTGCTGTTACAATTATTGTATTTGCTCTGATTTTGTATTTGTATAAGGATGTCAAAACAGTAGGAGAGCTGCATTACTTTTTACCGGGGATTATGGGCACGGGTCTCTTCTTAAAGCTGGATATGCTAAGATATGTATTGATATTCTTAACTTCATTTTTATGGATCCTCTCGCATGTTTTTTCAACACATTATTTATTGAAATATAAAAACAGAAACAGATATTATATGTTTTTTATCTTAACATTTTCCTGCACTCTTGGCGTCTTCTTATCTGAGCATATTTTAAATCTGTTTACTTTTTTTGAATTAATGACAGTCACTTCATATTTCTTGGTTATTCATGACGAAGATGAATTCACGCACAGGGCAGGCAATATGTATATTGCCATGTCTATCGCAGGAGGCTTGATCCAGCTCATGGGTATTTTCCTGCTGTTCAGCTATGTGCCGACATTATTTTTAAGTGATATACCATCTGCCTTAGCAAACGTCGGAAACATAAAGTACCTAATAGCCATACTTATTATCATTGGTTTTGCTGTAAAAGCGTGTATGTTTCCTTTTCATATATGGCTTCCTAAGGTATATCCTCCCATCCCATCACCCGCGACCGCTCTTTTTTCAGGTGTTCTTACAAAAACAGGTGTATTCGGTATACTTATTACACTTCAATTTATGAATTACGACATACTGCTTTCTTTGATTATTTTCTTTGCCGGCTTGATAAATATGTTTTTAGGCGGACTGTTAGCAATTCATCATCGGAATATAAAAAAGGTATTTGCTTATAGCAGTATGAGCCAAATAGGTTATATTTTATTTGGGATCGGTGCCATAGGACTGTTGAAGGGTCATAACTATGACGTGTATTACGCCGGTATTTTTCATATGATCAATCATGCTTTACTAAAAACTCTTTTATTCTTCGGCAGCGGCATTATCTTTATGGCACTTCAAAAATTAAGCTTAAATGAAATGAAGGGTTTCGGCAGAAACAAGCCGATCTTCAAGCTGGTATTAGCCGTAGGGTTTTTAGGAACCATCGGCATTCCCGGATTTAACGGATTTGCCAGCAAAAGCATGCTGCATCATGCTATCGGAGAAGCCGGTATTTTATATAACAGCCTTCTGATTACCTTCGTGGATATAATATTTGTAATCAGCGGCGCCTTTACTGCTGCTTATCTTATCAAAATATTTATCTGTCTTTTTGTGGATGAAAGCAAAGAATATATTGAAGGTTATAATGAATCACCAAGCAAATACGCTATTGTTCCAATGTTATTTTTATCGGTGCTCATAGTTTTTATCGGTATCAAACCTGATATACTTCTTGCAGCAATAGGTTATACAGACACCGGTCATCTTGATTTTTATACAATTAAGGATATTGGTTATGCTATCCTTTCAGCTGCCGGAGGTATTTTAATATATGTATTTTATATTCATAAGCATTTAAGAATCCCATCGGGTCAAGACTACGTTTTAGTAAACCCTACCTATGGATGGTTTGATTTAGAAAAGCATTTGTTTAAGCCGGTTCTATCCTTTTTATTCAGATATATATCCCTTCTTTTATACGGAATAGATAATATACTTGTATTTATTGCATCAAATTTATCAGCATTTGCAAAATACCTTTTCTCAATCGATTTTCATAAAGATCTTTCATTTAAAAAATATGGCGTTAAATGGTATATAGCAGGACTGCTATTTTTAAAGAATGTATCAAATAGGCTTAGAAACAGAAAAGCACAAGTCATACAACAATATAATGGAATATCAAATATAGATTATAGTGCCAAAGGACAAAAATTGGTTAATGATATATCTATCAAAAGAAATCATCAAAAGAATGAAATAAAGAACATTTTTGACCAGTATAAAGATTCTGAAATGCCTATACCTTGCGATGAGGAAAAAGCCGATCTTTTTCGGTTTGAAGATTTGAGCAGCAAATTATCAAGCATTACCTACTCAATAATTATCTTTGCTTTAATATTGGCTGTGCTGCTTATATGGATGCTGACACGCTCAATATAAGGAAGATTCTTAATCTTCCTTATATTGAAAATTAAAAATGAATGAAGGAATTTGCTCATGCAAATTCCTCCCTCATCAACTTTCATATTCCGGCGAACACTGTTCGCCCTTACACTATTGTTGCACTATCGTTTAACTATTGCTCAACTATTGTTGACGATGCGAAGCATCATTTGTTATTAGTTACTTATTTGCTTCTGCTTTTAATAGCTCCGCCTTATCAGTCTTTTCCCATGGTACATCTAAATCTGTTCTTCCAAAGTGGCCATAGGCGGCTACCTGTCTATAGATAGGTCTTCTTAAATTAAGATCTCTTATGATTGCAGCAGGCCTTAAATCAAAGTGCTTATTAATAAGCTCTGCCAGCTTGTCATCTTCAACTTTTCCTGTTCCGAAGGTATCAACCAATATAGATACGGGTTTTGCAACTCCAATTGCATAAGCTAATTCTATTTCACATTTATCTGCTAATCCTGCAGCGACAATATTCTTAGCCACATATCTCGCAGCATAAGCAGCTGAACGGTCAACTTTTGTAGGATCTTTTCCGGAGAATGCGCCGCCGCCGTGGCGTGCATAACCACCGTATGTATCTACAATGATTTTTCTTCCGGTTAAGCCTGTATCGCCTTTTGGCCCCCCTATAACAAATCTTCCTGTTGGATTAATAAAGTATTTTGTTTTTTCATCCAAAAGCTCTTCCGGAATTACATATTTAATAACATGCTCAATAAGATCATTTTTGATTTGTTCCTGCTCAACATCAGGGCTGTGTTGAGTAGATATAAGTACAGTATCCACACGTACGGGCTTATCATCCACATACTCTACTGTCACTTGTGTCTTTCCATCCGGTCTTAAATAAGTGAGCATTTTATTTTTACGAACTTCCGTCAATCTTCTTGCTAACTTATGTGCTAAAGAAATCGGCATTGGCATGAGCTCAGGCGTTTCATTACATGCAAAGCCAAACATGATCCCCTGATCTCCAGCTCCGATAGCCTCTATATCATCATTAAGGGATCCCTCTTTATATTCAAGAGCAGCATCTACTCCCATAGCAATATCAGGCGATTGCTCGTCTATAGAAGTAATGACTGCACAGTTTTCCGCATCAAAGCCATATTTTCCCCTTGTATATCCAATGTCCTGAATAACGTTTCTAACCAGGTTTGGAATATCAACATAGCAGTTTGTCGATATTTCTCCGGCTACTAAAACTAATCCTGTAGATACCAGCGTTTCTGCAGCTACTCTTGCTGAAGGGTCTTTATCAAATATAGCATCAAGAATAGCATCTGAAATCTGATCACACATCTTATCCGGATGTCCTTCTGTTACAGATTCTGATGAAAATAATCTTCTACTCATTTTCTTACCTCCTAATACGATTTAATAAGTTTAATACTTCATAGTCATACCTTTTGAATCAATAAAAAAACCTCTTTGAGAAGAGGTATATATTTTCCTCATCTACCAGAATTTATCCATTCTGTAGGATTTAGCACCTTGATTTTCATCAGGTTGCCGGGCTTCTCAGGGCCTATTCCCTCAGCCGCTCTTGATAAGGCATAAACTATTAAATTTCAAAGATATTTTATCATAATTCGACAGCTTGTCAACAATTTATTAGAGGTTAGAGGTTGGAGGTTGGAGGTTAGTGAAATATGTTCCTTCGGAACAATGTGAATTTATAATGTAGACTTTACAGAGTAAAGTCATCCATAACTATCATCTATCATCTATCATCTAACTTACACTTACACTCAAATTGTGCGAAGCACTTATTTATCTCTCTAAGATTATATTGTCTATTAATCGTGTGTTTCCCACTTTCACCGCTAAGGCGATGAGTATTTTTCCTTCTATCTTATCCACTTGCTTAAGCGTATCTGCAGATACTATTTCAACATAGTCTATTATGACATTTTCTTTTTCTATCATACCAACAATTTCAGAACGAATAATCTTTGCATCGGTTATACCTTGCTCAATCAATTCCTGTGCTCTTCTCAAAGATTTACTTAATACCAATGACCTCTTTCTTTCATCTTCGGATAAGTATACATTTCTGGAGCTCTTAGCTAAACCATCCTCTTCACGTATAATAGGACATACAACAATTTCTGTATCCATATTTAAATCTTTAACCATCTGCTTGATAACAAGGGCTTGCTGTGCATCTTTTTGCCCAAAATAAGCTTTATCAGGATGTACAATATTAAAGAGCTTTGCAACTACTGTCGCTACTCCTTTAAAATGTCCTTTTCTCGAAGCTCCGCAAAGCACATCTGAAAGCTCCTCAACTTCAATATAGGTTTTGTAGCCTTCGGGATACATTTCCTTATCATCCGGATGAAAAATAATATGAGCACCTGCTTCCTTTGCTTTGATTTCATCTCTCTTTAAATCACGGGGATATTTGGCTAAATCTTCTGATGGTCCAAACTGTGTCGGATTTACAAAGATACTGACTACTGTAATATCATTTTCTTCAGCTGCTTTTCTGATCAATGACTGATGTCCCTCATGAAGATATCCCATTGTGGGTACAAAACCTATAGTTTGTCCTGCATTTTGCTGCTTTCGTAAATATAATTTGATTTCATCTATTTTATTGAATATAATCATTTGTTCCCTCCGAACTTATTATTCTACTGAATATTAATAATATTACTATTATTGTTCTTTATAATCAATATTAATACAAATATTTGCATATTAAAAGGGTTCAATAATGAATTGAACCCCGGCTTTTATTATTTATGTTTAATCATCTTTTCTTCTTCGGATAAAAGGAATTTTTTGTATCGGCAGCAGCTTTCTGACTAATAGCACTATGACAGCCAAAACAATCAAGTACGGAAGCAGGTATACAACAACAAGAATAGCCGTTTTAACAAACTCTATAAATCCTTTTAAAGAATCTTTTATAGTTCCTCCTATTTCCTGCGCAAAGGATTTCGGTACAAAAGACAACTCATCTACTTCGCGAACATTTATAGTAATGGAAGAATAATCTACCAGTGCATCCAGCTTCCTTATTGTAGTAGTATGACTTTCTATCTGGTAACGAATATTTTGAAGCTCCCTTTCCAAAGTAATAATATCCTCAATTTTATCTGCTTTTTTTAACAGCTCAAGAATACGTTCTTCTTGTATATTCAGAGTCTCAAGGCGAGCCTGTGTATCGTAGTACTGCTCTGTGACATTTTCACTGCTCGTATTTATGCTAACAATGTTCCCCCAGCTTTCAGCTGCCTTCTGGATATATTGAAAATCTTCTTTCGGCACTCGAATAACAAAATATGCATACTTAGGATCATTCTCTTTATATCCTTTTCCTCTGATCGATGCGCTTTCAATATACCCTTCGACTTCTCTTACCTTATCTTCTATGCTTTGAATGGTTTTATCAAAATCTTTTGTTTCTAAAGAAATATCCGATCTGTATATTATTTTATTAGCCGCTGTTCTTATTATTGATTCTCCGGCATATCCTAAACCTGCCCCTTCACCTGCGACTTCATTTTTTGACATATCGTATTGCGCAGGACCGCTGTTAGGTGACGGTGCTACGTCTTGTGCACTCTTTTGAGAGCCTGCACACCCGGCAAACATAGTGATGCATATTATCAATATCAGTACTAATCCCGTTCTCTTAATCATTTCACATTCCTCCGTTAACCCATTTATGAGTATATAGACATAATAAGGAGTAAAAAGGTTCCATTATTAGTGATTAGTGATTAGTGATTAGCTTTAACCAATAGCTTTTTTCAAAAGCAATGCAAATATGCTCCTGCGGAGCAGTGTAAGTTTGAGTTAAGACTCCGGATCGAGAACCCTATCACTAATCACTAATTACTAATTACTAATCACTTTCCTGAGACCTGAAACCCGAGATCTGAGACCTACGCCGGACTCCGGACCCCTGAAACCAGAGATCTGAAATAGATTGCCACGCCACGCTCGCAATGACAAGAAAAGTCGGACTGAGCACACTAATCACTAATCACTAATTACTAATCACTTTCCTGAGACCTGAGACCAGAGACCTTAGACCTTTAGTTTTTAGTTATTAGTTAATAAAATGTTAGTATTGCCGCGTGAGTTAGAAGCAGCATGATTGCTGCAGCACAACAGTTTCCCAAAAATATAGAAATAAAAGCATTGCGAATACGCATATCCAGCAGCGCTGCTATGGCAGAGCCTGTCCAGACACCTGTTGTAGGCAATGGAATAGCTACAAATATAAATAAGCCAATCACTCTATACTTTTTAACTTTGCTGCTTTTTTGAATAGTTCTAAGCATGATTTTATCTGCTATCTTATTTCCTATTTTAGTCTTTCTAAACCAGGCAATAACGGGCCTCAATAATAATAATATAAAAGGCACCGGAACCATGCTCCCTAAGATGCCTATAGCAGTGGCATGAAGAGGATGCATTCCCATGGCGACTCCTAAAGGAATGGCAACCTTTAGCTCCGCCAAAGGCAACATAGCTACAAGAAATACTGCCATTTCCCTTGATACAAAATTTATAATATTTACAAATACATCCTGCATATTATTTCTCCGTCTTCTATTTACAAATCGTTTCATTAAGATTATATTCTATAAGTAACTAAGGCACAATAGGATTATGGAGTATGGAATATAGATGAAAGATGAAAGATGAAAGATGATAGTTTAGGAAGGAATTTGACAAAAGTCAAATTCTCACATTAACTACCCGCTAATCCTAATTACGAACCACTTATTCTATCTAAATCAAAAACAATTGTTTAACTATTGTTCAACAATCGTTTAACTATCGTTCAACAAGGAATTATGCTAAAGCAAAATTCCCACATTACCTCTTAGTTCTTAGTTATAGGAAGGGTGTTTTCAATGCGGAAGGTTTTGGGTTGTTTGAAAAAAGCGGATATGAATTTTAATATGATCAATGAAGGGGATGTTATAGGAGTAGGGCTTTCAGGCGGAAAA
>JAAYPU010000105.1 GCA_012519645.1 Clostridiales bacterium
AAAGAAATACATCTTCCGTCTGCAGCCCAGGAATGGCATATGCCAAAGCTCCTTGAATTGCCTATGCCGGCTTTGTTATTTCTTTCAAGACCGCTTGATGAGCAAGAGACATCATATTTGGCTGCATCTGCTAAAATCTTCAATTTTTCAAGTGCTTGATTCATATATAACACCTCGATAAATGTAAAAACATATGTTCGTATTTATTATAACACTATTATATAAAAAATAAACATATGTTCTTAGAAAAAATTTGTATGCGCAGAATTGAAAAAATTGGTATAATTAGATAGGGTATATGAGGAGGCAATACCATGTACGGAGGTTTGAAAAAAATAATTGAAGAAAGCAATCGCGTGGTGTTTTTCGGAGGAGCAGGAGTTTCCACCGAAAGCGGAATCCCCGATTTTAGATCGAGTGATGGACTTTACAATGCGTTAAGGTCTTATAATCATGTGCCGGAAGAGCTATTGAGCCATAACTTTTTCGAAAAGAATGCAGAAATTTTCTATGATTATTATAAAAAAAATCTTATCTATAAGGATGCACAGCCCAATAAAGCTCATAAAGCTTTGGCCCGGTTGGAAAAAGAGGGAAAGATCAAAGCGGTAATAACCCAAAATGTGGATGGGCTCCATCAGATGGCCGGCAGTAAAAATGTATTAGAGCTTCACGGGTCTATTCATCGAAATTATTGTATGCAATGCGGAAGAAAATTCGACTTGGATTTTATAATGCAATCCGAAGGAGTTCCTTTATGTCCTGTTTGCAAAGGAGTTGTTCGTCCTGATATAGTTCTATATGAAGAGCCTTTAAATGAAGAGGTTATTAACAAATCGATACAAGCCGTAAGGGATTCGGATGCACTTATTGTCGGGGGTACTTCATTGGTTGTATATCCTGCTGCGGGATTAATAAACTATTTTAACGGCAAGTATTTGGTATTAATAAATAAAACTGAAACGAATTACGATGACAAGGCGGATCTGGTGATACATGCTCCTATAGGGGAAGTGCTTGGAGAAGTTGTAAAACTGACAACTGAAAACTGACAACTGATAGTTAAGGAGGATTTTGCTTATAGCAAAATCTTTATTTTTTGTATATCAAAAAAAAAGAAGAAATTTGTTTATAAAACAAATTTCAACCATATCTTTCAGTTTTCAGTTGTCAGTTTTAAATGTCTACTCCTAAGGTGTTTCTGATAATTATTCCGACAACGAAAGATATTGCGGCGACGCCCAGGCTGATGGCAGCCATTTCGAAAAAACGTCTTTTAAAGTTATAATCCTTCGCCACAGAGATATAGAAGTTAAATAAAAAGATAATAAGCACGGCAATAATAAGCGTCAATATTAGAGAAGCAAAAAAATTATTCAGTACTAAAAAAGGAAGTATTAGAAAAACTACGGTAAAAATATAAGCAAGTCCGGTATATAGTGCAGATTTAGCTGCATTATTTTTTTCGCCTTCTTTTATTTCAGATCTGGTGGCAAGATACTCGGAGGCGGCCATGGAAAAAGAGGCTGATATTCCCGTAATCAAGCCGGTAAGGGCGATAAGCCGCGAGTTTTGGAGAGCGAAGGTGAAGCCGGCTAAAGCGCCTGTAAGCTCAACCAAGGCATCATTAAGTCCTAAGACCATGGACCCGATATATTCCAGCTTTTCTTCGTTCAGCATATCTATAAGTGCATGCTCGTGATTATCCTCTTCCTTCATAATCGTTTTGGCTTCAGGGATGGAATCGGCCACTTCATTATAAATTACCTGCGCGTTTTTTTCTCCCTTTTCCATTAGTTTTACACCAAAGGTAAGTCCGAATATCCTGGATATCCAATAATATTTAAAGACAGCTTTCTTATCGGGTTTAACCTCTGTATTTGTATAGGATTTCCAAATATTATAATGATGCAATTCCTCATTGGAAATTTTACTCAGCTGCTCTTTGTTAAAAGTATCCTTTGTAATGTGGGCAAGCTTTTTATAGCTATGATATTCTGTTATTTCACTTTGTTGAAATTCTAATAAACGATTTAAGATATTATCTGATATTTCTTTTTTCATTTTACCACCTACATACTATTATAATTAAGAATATTCATGAGGAGAGTTCCCAAAAAGCTGGATACGGTATGATATATGAGTTATTATATCATTATAAGTAAGGTTTTTGAATATTAAGGGGGATAAAAGAGAATGAATCTGTTCAGAGACATTTTTTCCAAAAATATTATATTTATAATTTTATTTCTCTTTATGTCTTTGCCTATATATATAAAATATGGAGTATCTTTTACAGCTGTGGAATATACTATACTTACTTTTATTATGCTATGGTTATCATCAATAGATATCAAAACAATGGAGATACCTGATACTGTAAATGCTGTCGGATTTATTGCTGCAGTAATAACAATGATTATTAAAGTTTTAATTTATAATGGAAGTATTACTTCACACATGCTAGGTCTGTTAGTCGGGGGAGGCCTTTTCCTCATTATCGCATTATTGACAAAAGGAGCTATGGGAGGCGGAGATATTAAGCTAATGGTTGTTTTGGGATTGTGGATGGGTTTTGAAAATATAATATTAATTACTATATTATCATTCTTTATTTCCGCACTGATATCTGTTTTTCTACTGGCTTCAAAAAAGAAGAAAAAGGAAGATCACATACCCTTTGGGCCTTTTATTGCTGTCGCAGTTTATTTAACAATATTATACGGAAGCGAAATTTGGAGATTTATATATATATAATTAAGAATTAAGAATTAGAAATTAAGAATTATGGTAACTTTTGCGGAGTATGCAAAAGTATTTTATGGAGAAAATTCAATAATTGAAATTTACTCAATATAATAATATAAGTATATAAAGGGATATACTAATTTGGCAAAGAAGATAGATAGGAGGCATTGGAATGAATATATTAGTAACAAATGATGATGGAATAAATGCAAAAGGGATAAAAGCATTAGTCGAA
>JAAYPU010000106.1 GCA_012519645.1 Clostridiales bacterium
AACGGCAACGGCAAGGCTACTGCAAAAGATACACCAAAACCAAAAGCCGACCCTGATGCACAGCTTAAAAGAGATTTAATGGAGCAATACAAGGGTGATACGGAAGCAGCTAAAAAAGAATACATGAGAATTTTAAAAGAACGTCAAGGAAAATTGGAGGTGGCATGAGCGCTAAAAGTAACATGGTAACTATTATCGGGAATCTTGGCAAGCCCGCCGAACTCAAGGAAACCACAGCCGGCACGGTTGCAAGGTTTAATCTTGCAGTTTACAGGCAGGGAAAGGGCGAGGACGTCATTACTGACTGGCTGCCGGTGGTGTGCTGGCACGGCTTGGCAAAGGGCATGGCAGACGTTGCCAAGGGTTCAAAGCTGATTGTTGCCGGCTCGGTGGCTACAAGAAGTTATGACAACAAAGAGGGGGTGAAAGTCTACGTTACCGAGATACAGGCAAGAGAAATCGGCATGAGTGTTGAGGTAAAGGAAGATAGAAAGGAGGCGGAAGAGGAAGATTTTAACGTGCCTTTTTAAGCTATATAGTGTAAACAAGGGGAGGTTGCCGCCTCCCCTTACGAAAGGAGTAAATCAATGCAGTTTAAGATATCAACTATTATTTTATCATTACTTTTGGTTTTTGTGGGATTTTTGCTGTTAATAACTTTTAATAACTACGAGCGTGATTTCAAAGAGCTATCCGGCAGGCTCAAAACCTCCGACACACTTCACCTCGAGGCGCTTAACGAACTGACCATAAGCTATAATGAGCTGCTTGCTGACTATGATGCACTATACGCAAGCTATAAGCAGCTGGACGCAAGCCTTAATAAGACTGAATACGAGCAGTTTGTAATCACCGGATATTCTGCAAATGATCCGGCGCAGGGAACTACAAATCTGGTAAAAGCCGGATTTAACCTTGACTACGAACACGTTAAAAAGCTGCCGATTATTGCCGTTGATGAAAGCATTATTCCTTTATATTCAATCGTTGAGATAAAAGACTTAGGGATATTTCTGGCACTTGATACGGGAGGCGCAATTAAGGGAAATAGAATTGATGTGTTGTTTGAGGATAAACAGGACGCAATAGAATTTGGCAAAAAGATATGCGATGTAAGGATTATAAAATAATGGCGGAGGGTTACATTAAACTTTATAGAAATTTGCTTGAAAATCCAGTTACTTCAAAACCCGAGATGGCTTGGCTATGGTGCGTTCTTCTTTTATCTGCAAATCATAAAGACGTTAAAATGATATGGAACGGTGAGAGCATTACTATAAAAGCAGGTCAGATGATAACAGGAAGAAAGCAGCTTTCTAGGATAACGGGGCTTTCAGAAAGTTTCATATATCGTGCATTAAAGTACTTCGAAAGTGAACAACAAATTGAACAACAAAAGAACAACAAATTTACCTTAATTACAATCTTAAATTGGGAAAAATATCAGGGTAATGGAACAACAAATGAACAGCAGATTGAACAACAAATGAACAACCAGCGAACAACCAGTGAACAACCAGTGAACACAAACAAGAATGATAAGAATGATAAGAATAAAGATTATATTGCTCCGAGTAATGAAACATTACCCGAAGCAGACACAAATAAAAACTCTTTTCCTGATGAACCCATAGAAGAGCAAAAGCCAAAGAAGGCTGAAAAAATAAGCTTTGATTTTGTCGGGGAAAAATGGACAGGGCTTAAGAAAGAACATTTTACAAACTGGCTTGAAGCCTATCCGTTAATCGACATAGACAGGGAACTTGTAAAGGCTAAAGAATGGGTTCTTGGAAATTTAAATAAATCTACCCGTAAAAGCAACTGGCGGCAGTTTTTAAACAACTGGTTTAGCAAGGCGCAAACTTTTGAGGAAAGAAAGGTAATCTATGCAGGCAGTTATAGAAAATAGCACGGCGTTAATTGAGAGGTTCTGGAAAAAACACAGAAGGCCGACAGAACAGGAATACAGAAAAATGCTCTTCCGGACTGAGATAACCTTGTATGAGGTGAACCTGATACACGCATACCAGATCATAAAAGCTCTAAAAGAGGTAGGAGCTGAAATAGCAGGCAAGGCAAGAGCAGACCATGACAATTACAGATGGACGGAACAGTATAAAAGCGACTTCGATAAAATGGACAGGGCAGATGATATGGGCTTTATCTCAAGGATAGACCATGCCTTCAAGCACCTAAACAGGGTGTGTGCATTTGCCGCCAATCATAAGAGACCCTACAAATATCACCATGAATGGCTGATTGACTATGACAAAGTCCTGAAAGAAAGGCTTGTGGCAAAATACGGCTTTAGCGGCTCAAAGAAAACAAAGCGTGAAAAAGCCAGTCAGGCTGATTATCTGTCAAAGAAGTATGAGGAGAATAGATGATTAAAGTCTTAAATCTCTATGCCGGCATCGGCGGCAACCGCAAGTTATGGGAAAATGTTGATGTTACAGCAGTTGAGTTAGATCCGGATATTGCAAAAATATATCAGGACTTTTTCCCTGACGACAAGGTTATAGTTGCAGACGCACACCAGTATTTACTTGAGCATTACAGTGAGTTTGATTTTATTTGGAGCAGCCCGCCATGTCCGAGCCATTCAAGGGCAAGATATTGGGGGAGTTTTGGGGATGGCAGAACAAAAATATATCCAGATATGAAACTCTATCAAGAGATAATTTTTTTACAGCATTATTCAAAAAATAGATGGGTGGTTGAAAATGTTATCGGGTATTATAAACCATTAATTGAGCCACAAAAAATTAGCAGGCATTATTTTTGGGCTAATTTTTATATACCTAAAATAGATAGTAAAACATTATTTTCCCCGAAAGATTCCCTACCAACTCTTGAAAAGATTTATGGTGTTAATTTAAAAAAATGTAATCCAGGTTTTGATAAAAGAGTTGTTTTAAGAAATATGGTTAATCCCGAACTTGGCAAACACATTTTTGACTGTGCATTTGCAAATAAGGATATTATAAATTATACAAATCAGCTTTTACTGGTAGGTGGTGAATAGATGATTAAGCCATATTATGAAGAAGAAAATATAACTATTTATAACGGTGATTGCTTGGAAGTAATGAAAGAATTTGATAATGAAAGCATAGATTGTGTTATTGCCGACCCACCATATGGATTAAATTATTTATCAAACCGTTACAAATATGGTAACCCACACCTAAAAATAGAAAATGATGATAAGTTATTTATTCCCATTGTGAGCTTATGGCAAAAGCTAAAGACCACTGGCGCAATGTATGTTTTCTATTCTCATAAGTTACCGTTAGTTAGTGATAATATAAAAAATGTAATCATCTGGGTAAAAAATAATTGGTCTGCAGGTGATTTGGAAGGTGATTATGGTAATCAATATGAAATGCTTGCATTTATGCCAAAAGGGAATTTTAAATTAAAAAGCAAAAGATTTTCTAATGTCTGGTTCTTTGATAGAGAAATACCTAAATACCACCCAACCCAAAAACCAACATCTTTAATTAATAGAATTATTGAAAGTGCTACAAATAAAGGCGATATAATCCTTGACCCATTCTTAGGTTCTGGTACAACAGCAAGAGCGTGTAAAGACTTAGGGCGTAAATGTATAGGCATTGAAATATCAAAAGAATATTGTGATATAGCAGTAAAAAGATTAGGACAAGAAGTATTTGATTTTGCGGAGGTGAATAGATGAAAACACTAAAGCGTACTCCAATAAAGCGCAAGCCAAGAAGTCCGTTAAAAATATTGCAGGATAGATTGCTTGATTTGTGGCGTGCAAAAGTAAAAGAGCGTGCAGGTTACAGGT
>JAAYPU010000107.1 GCA_012519645.1 Clostridiales bacterium
AAAATCAAAGATGTAATAAAGGATAAATTTGCATTGGCTGCAAGTGCACCTTCCGGCGAATTAAACTCAGATATTTTTTCTCATTTTAAACTCCCTAAAATATTTGAGAATATGCTGATACCTCCCGAATCATCATCTGTAGGGAATCTGGTTGGAAATACCGTGGGAGAAATGATTTCTAAGCTTATGATCGATATAATAAGCATTATCCTTGTTTTTTTAGCAGTAAAAATAATTCTCTATATTGCTGCTGTTATCTTAGATAAATTTGCACAATTACCGGTGATAAATCAAATTAACCGTCTTGCGGGACTATTGTTTGGTTTATTAAAGGGGGGTATAATAATATCGGTTGTTCTGGCATTATTAGTTCCTATTATCAGCATTGTCCCCGGTGATGCGTTGGCTCAGACTCTGGAAGCATCAATAATTACTGAATATTTATATAATAATAATCTTTTATTAAAGCTAATAGAAGGATACTTTTGATAAGGGGTGATATCTATGCCAATGGATTTAAAAGTTGGTGATATTGTGGAACTTAAAAAACAACACCCGTGTGGCAATAAAACCTTTGAAATTGTAAGAACAGGCATGGATTTCAGAGTTAAATGCTGTGAATGCGGAAAAGAAGTATGGCTAAGCCGTGTAAAGCTGGAGAAGAGGATAAAAAAACACACACCGAAAAATCCTGCGGAATAACTAATACGGTCTCAGGTCTCAGGTGTCAGGTCTCAGGTTTAGGGACTCCAGTCCGAAGGAAAGGCTATAGAATAGATTAAAGATAATAAATAATAGATAAAAAATATTTTTATCAAAACTACTTTACAATGTAACAAGTATTTGTTACAATACATACAATTTATTTAATAATACAAAAGCTGTGATGGAGCTATTATTTATTTCAAAACAGGTTCAAGAGAGTCGGCGGTTGCTGCAAGCCGATACCTTCGAAAAAATAAGCCTCACTCCGGAGCTTTATTTCTGAATAACAGTAGGAGATAACGGAAGGCACCGTTAAAGAGCCAAGGATTTGATTGAATCCTGTAAAGAGAGGCCGCATAGGCAAAAAGGGTGGTACCACGGGAATATTACTCGTCCCTGCAATTATTTGCAGTGACGGGTTTTTTATTTATCAGGAGACAATCTAAAATGTTTAATGTTTAAATATTAGATTAGGGAGGGATTTTCATGTCCAAGAAAATTATTATTTTTGACACTACTTTAAGAGATGGCGAACAGTCACCGGGCTGCAGTATGAACCTTAAAGAAAAATTAGAAATGGCAAAACAGCTTGAAAGATTAAGAGTAAATATAATCGAAGCAGGATTTCCTGCAGCATCACCCGGGGATTTTGCATCTGTTCAGGAAATTGCCAAAACCATCAAAGAATGTTCGGTTGCAGGATTGGCGAGAGCATTAAAGAGCGATATCGATCAGGCGTGGGAGGCTGTTAAATACTCTCAAGCACCAAGAATCCATACATTTTTAGCGACATCCGATATTCATATGCAGTATAAGTTAAAAATGGAGCCTCAGCAGGTAAAAGAAACAGCTGTTGAAATGGTTGCTTATGCTAAAAAATATTGTTCGGATATTGAATTTTCCGCTGAAGATGCTACAAGGAGCGATCCGTATTTCTTAGCAGAAATATTTGAAGAAGTCATTCGGGCCGGAGCTACTACCATAAATATACCTGATACGGTAGGGTATACAACGCCGGATGAATTCTACGAGCTTATTATGACTATCAGAAAAAATACACCGAGCATAGATAAAGTCAATATATCAGTACACTGTCATAATGATCTCGGTCTTGCCGTTGCCAATACTCTCGCTGCAGGTAAAGCAGGAGCGGTACAATTTGAATGTACGGTGAATGGAATTGGTGAACGAGCAGGTAACGCCGCATTAGAAGAGCTGGTAATGATTTTGGATACAAGAAAGGATATATATAATTTTACAACAGATATAAAGACCAATGAAATCATGAGGTCATCATCATTATTAACAAGAATAACAGGAGTTAAGGTGCAGCCGAATAAAGCCATTGTCGGTGCAAATGCTTTTGCCCATGAATCCGGTATCCATCAGCATGGAGTATTAAGCAATAAAAAGACTTATGAAATAATGACATTTGAATCTATTGGATTGACTAAAAATACAATGGTCCTTGGAAAGCATTCGGGAAGGCATGCTTTTGAAGAAAAAGTAAAACAACTGGGTTATACTTTGCCAAAAGATGAGCTGGATAAAGCCTTTGCAAGATTTAAAAATATTGCAGACAAGAAGAAAGAAGTATATGATAGAGATATTGAAGCAATTATCTCAAAAGAATCCGTTCAGGTACCAAAAACTTATACCCTGAAAAGATTTGTTATCAATAGCGGAAATACCATTACATCTACAGCTTTAGTAATGATGAAAAGAGATGATAGAGAAATAGAAGAGGTAGCAGTTGGGGATGGACCTGTAGATGCGGCATTTAAAGCTATTGAAAAAATAGTAACACAAAAGCTTAAATTGGAAGATTATCAGATCCAATCAGTTACAGAAGGGGAAGATGCATTAGGTGATGCATTAGTAAAAATAAGTAATGAAGCCGGACGTGTTTATGTTGGAAGAGGACTGAGTACAGATGTTATAGAAGCAAGTATTCATGCATTTATTAATGCAGTAAATAAAATGATTTATGAAGAATCAATGTAGGAGGAACTTATGGCTGAAAGGATAAAGATATTTGACTCCTCTCTAAGAGACGGAGCCCAAGCAAAAGGTATATCCTTTTCCGTCCAGGATAAAATTAAAATCGTAGATGCTTTGGATGATCTGGGTATCAGCTATGTTGAGGCAGGAAATCCAGGTTCCAATTCAAAGGATATGGAATTTTTTCAGCAAATGAGGAACAGGAAGCTGAAAAATGTTAAACTTACGGCCTTTGGAAGCACAAGACGAAAGGATATTTCTGTTGAAGAAGACAGCAACGTTCAGAGTCTTATGGATGCGAATACAGAAGCAGTAGTTATTTTTGGAAAGTCATGGGATTTTCATGTGACGGAAGTTGTAAAAACTACTTTGGCAGAAAATCTCGATATGATTCAGGAAACCATTGCATTTTTTAGGAAAAACGGAAAAGAAGTCATCTTTGATGCGGAACATTTTTTTGAC
>JAAYPU010000108.1 GCA_012519645.1 Clostridiales bacterium
AGAAGAGAGAAAAGGCAATGAAGAAATTTGCTTCATTAAAAGCAAATTTCAACCTTCACTAACCTCTAACCTCTAACCTCCAACCTCTAATCTCTACCATTCAATCATAAATCACTAATCACTAATCACTTTTCCCTAATCCTGACACCTGAGATCAGAGACCTGAAACCTTGACGACAGTTGCTACCGCTTGTACTGCTATACCTTCCTCTCTGCCGCAAAATCCCAGTCCTTCCGTAGTAGTAGCTTTAATACCTATTTGGTTGATATCTAAATCCAATACTCTCGCAATATTTTCACGCATCTTATCTATGTAAGGCGCAAGCTTTGGCTTTTGAGCTGCTATGACCGAATCGATCTGATAAGCTTTATAGTTTTTGTCTGCCAGTATTCGACGAACCTCTTTCAGGAGCTCAAGACTGGAAATGCCTTTATATTTTATATCAGTATCGGGAAACTGCTTACCAATATCCCCTAATGCACATGCTCCCAGCAGCGCATCCATAATCGCATGCAACAAAACATCCGCATCCGAATGTCCTAAAAGCCCTAAATGATGCTCTATTTCGACACCTCCTAAAATAAGCTGCCTGCCTTCAGTCAGTCGGTGCACATCCATCCCTATTCCAATACGCATATTTATTTTTTCTCCTTTATTTTCAATAAAAGAATTTGCAATAGTAATATCCTCTTCTGTTGTAATTTTTATATTCCTGTAGCTGCCTTGGACTGTCTTTACCGGAATTCCAATCCTTTCTACAAGAACGGTATCGTCCGTCCCATAATAATTTACTGAATACGCTTTGTCATAGGCTTTAATCAATATATCCTTTTTAAAACCTTGCGGAGTTTGTACAGCAAACAGGTTCTTTCTATCCGGCGTAAATGTAATCGTATCGTCTTCAATCATTTTTATGGTATCCTTCAATGGCACACCAATAGCCGCTGCATCGTTTTCTTCCAAACATTGAATAAGCATATTGACAGAAGTTTCCTCTATAAACGGCCTTACACCGTCGTGTATTAAAACTATATCACTTTTATTATCGAGCATCACAATAGCATTATGTATGGAGTCCTGCCTTTCACTGCCACCTTCGACTAAAGCGGAAATTTTATTATATTGAAAAGACACAAGAATATTTTCTTTAAAATAGCTTATATCTTCTTTTTTTAATACTACTAAAATTTCATCTATATATTTATTTTTTTCAAATACCTCAATGGCATGTGCCAATATGGGTTTCCCACCGATCTTTCGAAATTGCTTGCTCACTGTGGATAATCCCATTCTTGTACCTGTGCCTGCCGCAGCAATAATTACGGATATGTATTTATCTTTATACATGAAATAACCTTCTTTCTTACTAAAGGTCTCAGGTCTCTGATCTCAGGATTAGGGAAAAGTGATAAGTGGTTAGTGATTAGGGTTTTCGGTCAGGAGTCCCGAGTCCGAAGTCCGTAGAAGCTTCGGATCTCACTAATCACTGATCACTAATTACTAATTACTAATCACTATTTATTTTGTTTTCTTTCTTTAATTATAAAGAAAGATTTTGCATATTGCAAAATCTTCTCATCAACTTTATATTTTCAGTTGCCTAATTTCGGACTTCGGACTACGGACTGCGGACTAAGAACTATGTCCTGAGACCTGACACCTGAGACCCGAAACCTATTATTATGCTGTTTTATTATTCGGAATCGACTTGCTTTTGGCAAATATCATTCTGCCTGCTGCAGTCTGCAGTACGCTTGTAACCGTAACATTGATGGACTCACCTATGTTCTTTCTGGCTTCTTCAATTACTATCATTGTCCCGTCATCTAAGTAAGCAACGCCTTGATTGAGCTCCTTACCTTCTTTGATAACAGTTACAATCATATCTTCTCCCGGCAACACTATAGGTTTTAAGGAGTTAGCAAGCTCATTGATGTTTAAGACATCTACGCCATGAATTTCCGCAACCTTATTCAAATTATAGTCATTTGTAACAACCTTGCCTCCAATGTGTTGAGCCAGCTTTAACAGCTTGATATCTACTTCCGCAACATCATCAAAATCTTTATCGGTTATTTGTACATCCATAATACTGTCTTTCTGAATTCTATTGAGAATATCCAATCCTCTGCGTCCTCTGTTTCTTTTTAAAGCATCGGACGAATCCGCAATATGCCTCAATTCTTCCAGCACAAATTCAGGAATAATAATACAACCTTCTATGAAACCGGTTTTTACAATATCGGATATC
>JAAYPU010000109.1 GCA_012519645.1 Clostridiales bacterium
TAGCGGTTAATATACACCGACCGGAGCTTGGCTCCCTGTCGGTGTAACCCTCGGAGAGCCCCCGCACTTTCGGCTTGACGAAAGTGCTAGGGGGTTATCATCTGTGGCAAAGCAAAGATGATAAGCAACACTTCGTAGGGAAAGACAGATAAGGAGGAAGTGTATGGAAGGAATATCATTTACAGCTCATGTAAGCAATAAGAAAAGTGCGATAACATCTAAATCGAAGCTCGCAGGAGTGGCGAAGCACAACTTAAGGAAATACAAATCAGAAGAATATAGTGCAGAAAATATTTTTCTGATATACGGAACCGACAATCTTGTTCGGGATGTAAAAGCAGTTTATCATCAGGAATTTGATGAAGCTTTGAAGGTCTACAACGAAAATCAAGCTAGAGCAGATCGTAAGATTGAGGATTATTTTGAACATGTAGCAAATAAGGAACAGGATATGGCGGTGGAGATTATCATTCAAGTGGGAGACAGGGCCTATTGGAAGGAACATTGCGAGAATAAAGTTTTTATGAGGCGAATCTATAGGATGCTGTTAGAGGAGCTACAATATCAACTTCCACAGTTTGTGGTGGCCAATGCAGTAGTCCATATGGATGAGGACAGTCCTCATATGCATGTGGTAGGAGTTCCGGTAGGTATAGGATACAAGAAGGGAATGTCCAAGCAGGTGTCCAAAAGAAAGGTATTTACCAGGGAAGTGCTTTCGATAGTTCTTCAGGACAAATTAAGAGCGTTTGCCAATCAGAAAGCAGAAATTGTTCTTGGGGAACAGATAAGAGAAAAGTCCAAAGGACGCAATCATGATTTATCGGTTATGGAATATAAAGTGTCAAAAGAAGAAATTCGTTATGACGAATTGAAGGAGCAGGCTGATGAAAAACAGCAGGAGAATCAACTGTTGGAGCGTGAAAAGAAACAGCTTGTGCAGGAGTATGACACCTTATCCATGCGAGTGGCGGTTAAGCAGATGGATTATGAGGAAGCGGATAAACGGGTAAAAGAAGCTAATGAACGAGCTGACAGAATCCAGGCTTATATCAAAACTCAAAGCAATACTCTGGTGGATTTGGAGGAGAAGACAACGAAGCTGGAGAGAAAAGCAGAGATTGCGGAGATGGTTTATGATATGGCGCGAGGTTCTGGTGGCAATGAAGACTTGAGAGATAAACTTATAGATGTTATGTACGAGAATGAGCAACTGAAAGCTGAGAATTCTAAACTTCGGGAAACACTGAATAAGGCATATGATTTTATGAAACAGTTTGTAATGGATGGAAGGAATCTGCTGGAGAGGTTTCTAGAGAGTGTTGGACAGGTGGTTGAGAAGGTTGGAAAAGAATTTAAAAGATAAAATATCGCTTTAGGCGATATTTTATCTTGACAAATACCTAAAAGGTGTTATAATGAAATTACTTTAACAAGAGGTATAGCCATCCGGTAGAAGTAGTGTGAGCAGAAATGCTCGGAAGGTAACCCCTTAAATTATACCCGGGCCATGTGTTCAGCGTGTCCTGTTCTGCCTTGTTAGGTAGTAGCGGTTAGCCGAACGAGGCATCGTCCGAAGCGTGTGGATGGAACACGCTTTAACAATAGATTAGTCTGAGATTTGAAAAAAGACCTTGATTCGAAAATCCTTTCTTGGATGGCATCTTTGGTAAACAAAGATGAGAAAGGAGGCAAAACAATGAGAGAGTTTTGCAGAAAAGTTAAAGTATTTTTCAAATCCGGTATTGAGTCGGTAATTGCATTCTGTAAGAAAAATAAGAAAACAATCATTAGATTGGTTGGTAAACTTGTTATCTACATTTGCAAAACTGTAATTGAGTTATTTTTAGATGACTTATCTTAATACCAACTAATCTATTTTTTTTATACATTTGTTTGAAAGGATAATGAAAATGGGAGAAGCATTAAGACTGTTAAGAATTTTTAATGGATACAAGTCTGCTGAGTTGGCTGATATGTTAGAAATATCTCAAAGCTATGTTTCTGAGTTGGAAAATAACAAAAAGCAACCAACAATGGAGGTCTTAGATAAGTATGCAAAAGTTTTTGGAATGAAAAAGTCAACGCTCTTCTTATTTGCAGAATCATTAGAGACAGAAAAAGAGAAGCAGGACCAAAAACAGCGTATGGCATATGCAGGCATGAAATTATTGAAAATATTAGAAATAGTTGGTGGTCTTGAAAATGAGTAAAATGTATGCGTTGGAACAAAGTCCCCTATATAGAATGCGAAATAAGAAAAAACTTGCAACTTTATTGGGAATATCAACCAATTATTTAATGCAGGATCATGGTCGGGATTATTATAAGTTTTCGAGACCTAAACCTAATGGAGATGGAACAAGACATTTTACTGTTCCATCAGATGAACTAAAATATGCACAAAAAAAATTATGCAGATTATTAAGTCGAATCCAGACACCTGATTGGGTTATTTCTGGGAAGAAAAATCATAGTTATATCACTAATGCAGAGAAGCATATTGAAAATACGTTTGTAAAAACAATGGATATATCAAAGTTTTATGATTCGGCGGAACGTAAATATGTATATAGAATGTTTAAAGAAACATTTAAAATGGCAGAAGATATCGCATGGCTAATGACAGAATTAGTAATGTATGAAGATATGCTTCCGACAGGAAGCCCATCCAGTCAGTTAATTGTATACTGGGCATATTGCGATATGTTTAATGAAATAAATCAGATTGCAAATGAGAGGGCATGTATTTTTACATTATATGTAGATGATATGACATTTTCATCAAAAACACCAATAACAAAGGAGCTAAGACAAGAGGTCTGTAACCGACTGAAAAAATATGGTCTCATAGCTAAAAGTAAGAAGGATCACTATTATCAAGGTAATACAGTGAAAGTTATTACAGGTGTTGGTATAAATGATGGACAGAAAGTAGTATTAAATAATAAAAGAAAAAGAATTTTGGAACAGTTTGAGAAATGTAAAACAAGTAATAAGATTTATGATATTGAAAAACTTAACGGTATGCTGTGTGCTTTAAGACAGATTGAGCCGGAGATATTTCCAGAGATATATAATTATATTAAACACTACGATTCAGAATTGAAATTGATGGCTAGAAATAGATTTTTTAAGCATCGCAGAAAAAGAAGAAAGTTTGAAAAAAACAAAGGTAATATATAAATCAAAATAATATTTGAAGGTGTGTGTATGTTAGATAGAATAATTGAAAAGACAAGTGAATACATAGATTCAATGCCCAAGAAAGAGCGTAAAAAGTATGGACAATTTTTTACAAGTATTGAAACAGCACGATATATGGCAGATTTATTTGTAATTCCAGAAAAAGAAAAGATTAGTATATTGGATGCTGGAGCTGGTTCCGGAATTTTGACATGTGCACTAGTAGAAAGATTAAATACGATTGAAGGAATTAAAGAAATTGATATAACATGTTATGAAATGGATATAAATGTGCTTCCATTATTACAGGAGAATTTAGCATATATCCAAAATGAATCAGAAAAAGCAATATATGTTCAAATAGTGCAGGATAATTATATTACCAGTCAATATCTGGACTTTAACTGTATGATAGGAGGAAACTTGAATCCTAAAAAATATGACTTGGTGATAGGGAATCCTCCTTATATGAAAATTCCAAAGGATGCACCGGAAGCGAAGGCTATGCCCGATATTTGTTATGGTGCCCCTAACATGTATTTTATTTTTGCTGCTATGGGTTTATTTAATTTAAAAGATAATGGTGAGATGGTATATATTATCCCACGTTCATGGACATCAGGGGCATATTTCAAAAAGTTTAGAGAGTATTTTTTATCTCACGGAAAATTATTGCACATACATTTGTTTGGTAGTCGAAACAAGGTTTTTGATAAAGAAGATGTTTTACAGGAGACTATCATTGTAAAAGTAAAGAAGACATGTGAAAAGCCAGAAAATGTTAAAATTACTTCTACTCATACAAACAAAGAATTCGACAAATGTAAGGAAATGCTTGTGCCTTATGATTTGGTGGTATCGGGTTATGAATTATTTGTTTACTTGGTTACAAATGAAGAAGAAGTTGCGGTGCTTGATAAATTGAGAAGATGGGATAAAACATTGCCTGAATTAGGACTTCGTATGAAGACAGGATTGACTGTTGATTTCAGAAATCGAGATTTGCTGAGAGATGAAGAGGAAGAAGGTACAATTCCATTATTTTATTCGCAACACATTAAACAAGGAGAGGTACAATTTCCAATAAAAAAAGATAATGAGTATATTTTAACGGAACAGAAAGGGTTAATGCAAGAAAACAAAAATTATTTATTTGTGAAGCGTTTTACAGCGAAAGAGGAGCCTAGAAGACTCCAGTGCGGTGTTTATCTTTCAAAAAAATTTCCTCAATACGAAAAGATAAGTACACAGAATAAAATAAATTTTATAGATGGCCTATTAACAGAAATGTCAGAATGTTTGGTATATGGTCTGTATGTACTGTTTAATTCGACCATATATGATGAATACTATAGAATTTTAAATGGTTCAACGCAGATAAATTCTACAGAGATTAATTGTATGCCTGTTCCGGAACTCGATGTGATACAGGAAATGGGTAGAAAGATTATGAAGAGCAAAGATTTTTCTGAAGAAAGTTGCAATCTGATTATGGAGGGATATTATGGACAAGATTCTAGAAGCGCGTAGCTTTTTACAAAGTGTAGGTATGCCTAAACAACAGAAAGCAGATATTTGTTGCTATGTATTATTGGCGATGGCAGGAATTAAACCAACAATGAATTGGAGTGAGTCTACAAATGAGTGGATTCGTATTCATGATATTATTCAGTTTTCCAATACAAATTACGGAACTACTTATGCAGAGAATAGTAGAGAAACATTTAGAAAACAAGCATTGCATAGGTTTAGAACAGCAGCGTTAGTTGAAGATAATGGGAAACCGACAAATAGTCCTAATTACAGATATAGATTAACAGATGAAACCTTAGATTTACTCAAAAAGATGAAGACTGAAGAGTGGGAAAAATCTATGAAAAGATTTTTGGTTTATCATGAAAAGTTAATTGATATATACGCATCAAAAAAGAAAATGACCATGATGCCAGTTCAAATTAATGGTGCCGATTTCAGTTTTTCAGCGGGAAAACATAATGAATTGCAAAAGGCGATTATAGAAGAATTTGCACCTAGATTTGCACCAAATTCAGAATGCTTGTATGTTGGTGATACGATTGAAAAAGATTTAGTAAAGAATACTGAAAAACTAACCGAATTAGGGTTTGAAATTACTTTACATGATAAAATGCCGGATGTGGTATTGTATCGTGAAGATAAGAATTGGATTTATTTTATTGAGTCTGTGACATCTGTTGGACCTATGGATCCTAAGCGTATTTTAGAAATA
>JAAYPU010000110.1 GCA_012519645.1 Clostridiales bacterium
CATCTTTATCTTTTAAAAGGATGATCTTTAGATGATTTTTACCTTTTGCTTCTCGGTCTATTAGACCTTTTATCGACCAAAAATTAAAGACTGTTTTTATCCTGTCAGGATTGGAGCCTTTTACACCGGCTCCCAAAGAAAGCTCATTTAACTCTTTGATATTTACAGTAGTGTTTGATATCCGGGAAAGCAGAAAGCGCTCCAATTCAATATATTCGTAAAGCTTCACCAAAGATTTGTTTCCTGTGCTGCTCTCGTCCATAAATACAGTCAAATCTTTATTATCGGATAATATTCCTGCCTGTCTTAATAGTTGAATAATATGTATAACCTGTTCCTTTTCAATTCCTAAATGGTCTGATATATAATCAACCCTGGATTCTGCATCTTCACCGCTTGCCCTTTTTCGGCTTCTTGCTGATATAAGTTTTTGTATTATTCTTTTTGCCTGCTGTTTTTCATTTTCATTGAACAAGTCGGAGGCTTGAATTTTTTCTGAAGCATCCTTCATGGTTTTTACCAATATGCTGTTTGCATATACTCTCGGTACGTTTTGTCCTCGCTTAATATATCCTGCGTTTTCCAACGCTGATATTGCTGTTCTGACTCTTGTTTCAAGGTCATGAATACCATCATCCCAGCCGGCTTTCTTGGCTATTTCCAGAGCTGAACCGGATATCTTTGATCTTATCTTAGTTATGTTCTTTATTGCCATCCAAATTTGCTGTATTTCCTGTATGCTGATTTTTGTTCGATTCAGCTGCATAAAATGCCTGTCTAAGTCCTCATTATTAAATAAAACAAAACAATTAGCTTTTATGTTTTGGTCTCTGCCGGCTCTGCCGGCTTCCTGAATATAATTTTCCAGTGAATCGGAAATATCGTAATGTACAACCATTCCCACATCTTTTTTATCTACACCCATGCCAAAGGCTGAAGTTGCAACCATAATATCCACTTTACCCTGTATGAATTCATTCTGGTTTGCACTTTTTAATTTTTTATCCATTTGACCATGGTAAGCCCTGGCCTCATATCCGTCTTTGGTAAGCCTTGCTGCAAGTTCTTCGGCTTTTTTAGTAGTAGAGACATAAATAATGGTTGGACAATTGTTGTATTCGATTAGGGTTCTCAGGGTTTCATATTTCTGGGTTCCTTCATTAGGTATCACTTTATAGGTGAGGTTTTTTCTTCCTGACTTTGCAGTATAAAGCTTTAATTCCAGATTAAGTTTTTCCTTAAAATATTTCTTAATATCTTCTATAACATTTTGTTTTGCCGTTGCTGTAAAGCATGAAACCGGTATTATGTAGTCAAGGTTTTTCTTTTCACACAATTGTTTAATAAAATCGGCAATATACATATAATCAACTCTAAAATCATGTCCCCAGGCAGAAAAGCAATGTGCTTCATCAATTATGAATCTTGCAATCTTACGACCCAGTAAAAGTTTTTCTATGGTTTTCGACCTAAGAGATTCCGGAGCAATATACAATATATGAGCATCACCGCTTTCAACTCTTTTAATAGCATCAGCTCTTTCTAATGGGTCTAAAAGCCCGTTGATAGTTACAGCATCAGTTATATTGATTTTCTCCAAATTATCAACCTGGTCTTTCATAAGAGATTGAAGCGGTGAAATTACAACACTAAGGGATTTAGTATTTCTTCCCGCCATAAGTGCAGGGACCTGGAATGTAATAGATTTGCCTCCTCCTGTTGGGAAAATCGCCAAGAGAGAATCTCCGTTTATTGCGCTTTTTACTGCTTGCTCCTGCAAGGGAACACTATCAAAGCTTCTATATGCCTCATAACCGAAAAATCTTTTTAAGCCCTTCACCGCATCCATCATTTCATTGCAATACTTACAACCTAAGATACACCTTGTGCCCCGAAGTTGATTCATTACCCTGTCCACATATGGATATGTCATAAGCACCCAAGGAGGCGTTATTGAATATTCATCGTCTGCATTTATAAGAGCAAGGCAGTAAGCAAGCTCAACCGAATGATTAGTTATAAGCTCTTTATAATCAGCATTATCACATAATCTGCCGCGAAAAAAATCTCTTATCTCTTTTTCAGCTTCTAAATCTGTTCCTTCACATTTGTAATCAATATATTTAAAGAAATCTTTAAACTCCTTTTTATGATTCAATAATAAATATAATATCTTTTTCATTTCCTCTGGCAGTAATTTAAAAGCTCCTATTTCATCGAAGAATAAATCCATTGACTTCTTAGAATCATTTACAGGA
>JAAYPU010000111.1 GCA_012519645.1 Clostridiales bacterium
AAAAATGGGGTGACCCTACGAGCTATGATATATGTATAAATACTTATTCTACCAAGCTTGATCAAACCGCAGAGATGATTATGAACATTTTAAAATAGCATCGACTAATTAAAAATCCCCATCCAAATGAGCAGGGTTGCTAAGGACAGTTATGTTTTATAGGAACGCTGAGCATTGCGAAGGGCAAGAGAATAGAGAGAAGTTTCGGCTTCTCTCTTTTTTCTTTTTGTCTATCTACCTCTGTAAATGTAAATATGCGAAACTGCCCTCTTACATTCAGTTCTAAGGGGGCAGTTTTCCTATATGGATTGAAAAAATCTTTGTTTTGTGGTATAATTTAATATAATAACACCAAGGAGTTCTTTATGGATAAATTTTTGGTAAAACTAAAGCTTAAAAGTCTTGGCAAAAAATGCAAACGAAGCATTAAAGTATTTTTTAGCTTGCCACACTTATTAATCACCTTAGTAGTAATCATTTTAGCGGTGATAACTTTATTGATTTCAAGCCACCTACAAGAAAAAGATCCTTTTGCTTCCTCTGTGCTATCAAATGTGTTCGCCGGATTAGTTACAGGCATAGTTCTTTGTATAATATCTTCAATCAAAGCAGTGAGCCTATACAGAACCGAAAGAATTCTTTCTTGGTTGGACGATCTTCATTCTGATTTCTTGAAGTTTAATGAATTACATCATAAACTATTATCTACTAAAAAAGAAGATTTCAACTCAGAAAAAGAATTTAACGATTTTGCTTACGATGTTCTTTGCGCTGGAAATGATATTACTTCTAAAATCAGCCAAAATCAGTTCGATACATCGTTGCCTTTCAATACATATAAATATTGCAAACGGCACTTTGAGTATGATGCTGCTATATTTTTGGAAGAAAACGCAAAAATAAGAGAAGCTGTAATGAATTTAGATTTTAACACTACAACCCAAAAGGAATTAAGAAAAACTTTTGATGCTATAGAAAAATCCTTATTCGCATTGAACAGAAAAATAATAGCAAAAACCCGTGAATTAAATGCAAAGAAGAATGCATTATCCTCATCATTTGTCTAATATATCATCAAAAGCATAATATTTACGCCTATCGTATGCCCTTACGATAGGCGTTCATTATTTTCATACATTCGACTATTAAACCGCCTTTGAGTACAATTATGGTAGAAAATCAAAGGAGGTAACAATATGGGCAAATTTATAGAAGAATTTTATTACGGCAACATTGATCCGCAGGCACGAAGTACCAAGCAGAACAAAACCGTGCAAAAGCAAATGGAAGTGCTGATGCTCAATGAGGAATTTTTGACGGAGCAGTTATCAGGTGAAAACAAGAAGAAATTTCTCGATTTTGTAAATGCGTGGAGCGTGGTAAACGGCGAATCCAATCTCGACAGTTTTATAATGGGGTTTCGCTTGGGAGCAAACTTTACATACGATACCTTTGTTGTAACCGATACCCCGTTTCAAGACTTGCTGAGGGAGTGACAGATATGCGTGATAAAAAGTATTACATAGCACTTGATGATTTTGAACAGCGGGTAGTTGTAAACTGCTTGAACGAAATGCGGAACAACCTTATTGCCAACGGCAAGTACACCGATGCGGTGGACGAGGTTTTGTTGAAAATCATTGATGCGAAGCAGAAGAAATTCAAGGTAATCTACAGGGAGGCGTAATTATGGAAAAGGTTATTTATGATGAAAAGAACGGTCTTTGGTACGAACTGCAAGGCGACTATTACATTCCCTGCTTAAAACTCCCCGAAAAAGAACAACAGTCTATCGGCGTATGGGGACAACGGCATTTGCGGTATATCAAGCAAAATCGCAAGGTCTTATTTCTTAATCTGCTTACAAGCGGTAAACTGAACGGATACCTTGCCGACCTCGACAAGCAGGCTGAAGAAATGTTTTCTCGGCTCGTAAAGCAGATGGCGGAGCGTGAGGGCGTTACAGAACAACTCAAAGCAGATAATCAAATGGAATGGGTTGCTCGGATGAATAACATCCGCAGCAGAGTCACAGAAATCATAATTCACGATGTGATTTTTAACTAAACGACTGTAGCGACGGGAGATTCCCTTGTCTCACTTTCCATTTATTTCAATTGATTTCTTAATATTTTTATGATATAATGAAATTTAACATTTTACACAGAGGTTTTAACGATGAACATACTTGTAATTGATGCACAAGGCGGAGGCATTGGAAAACAGCTTGTTTCCGCCATAAAAGAAAATATATCTGATGTTAAATGTAACGTCAGTGGGTACAAATGTCATGGCAACAACTGCAATGCTGAAAGCAGGTGCAGACAGAGCTGCAACAGGCGAAAATGCAGTAGTAGTCGGTTGCAAAAAGGCAGACATTATTGTTGGTCCTATCGGAATAGTGGTTGCTGATTCTATGCTTGGGGAAGTAACACCCTTAATGGCTCTATCGATTGCGCAAAGCAACGCCACCCGGCTTTTATTGCCTTTCAATACCTGTAACACACGTATAGTCGGAGTTAAAGAGCAAACTATCTCAGCTCAGATTCAAGAAACGGTAAACGAAATAAAAAAGATGATAAATAGTACTTGTCAAATATAAAAAAATGTGTTATAATATCTTAAACGTGGACAGGAAGTCCTAAACAGTGCAGAAGCATTCAAGTCAAATTAAATTTATAGTGGATGATATGTGTACATAGAAGGTATGCGATTTCTTTGAAAAGAAATTGTATGCCTTTTTATTTTTTATCATCCACCAAATCAGGAGGTAGATATTTATGGCATGTTTTTTAGTACCGGCTGCTGAAGCAGTTATCACAACTATTGCCGCAAAGGCAATGAAATCAAAAGAAAAGGAAGAAACCGCGAAAATTTCTTTCACAGATGGAGTTGTTGAAGATACAACAAAGATCAAATTCTCAACAAAGTTAGGTTGGCTCAACAAGCTTCTTTGGGGCGGAAGTGCATTGCTTGCATTTGAACACGTATGGCACGGAGAAATTATTCCTACCTTCCCGTTCTTGACAGCTGTTCAAACAGGAGAAACCGCAGGAATGCTTGCTGAAATGACAAGCGCAGGAACGACTATGGCTGTTCTCATTACCGCTGTATGGTGCGGTATGCTTGCAGTATCTGCTATTATTGAAAAAAGAGCAGTAAAAGAAGCTAAACTCGCAAAGGTAGGTACTTAA
>JAAYPU010000112.1 GCA_012519645.1 Clostridiales bacterium
GGTCAAAAGCTGTATTTCAGATGCTTTTATGGATATTTCTCCATGCTTTGTTTTAAAAACAGTACCTTTGATGCCTACAATATCCCCAATATCATATGTAACGAAGAATTCATAGTTTTCTGCACCTATAGCATCCTCTCGTAGATATGATTGTATTCTCCCTTGTTTGTCCTGTATATCAATAAATGACGCCTTTCCCATCTGGCGTTTCGCCATGATCCTTCCGGCTATAGATACTTCTTTACCCTCCATCTCATCGAAGCGGCTTTTAATATCTTCACTATAGTCGGTAACATCATATTTTTCTACTAAGAACGGGTCTCTACCTTTTTCTCTGAGGTCCTTAAGCTTGTCTCTCCTAACTTGCAACACCTCAGATAAGCTGTCTGTATTCATATTATTACACCACCTAAACTATTACTTATATATTTCAAGTATTTCATATCTTATAACGCCATCGGGGACTTGGACTTCTACGATATCTCCTTTTTTCTTGCCTATCAGACTGCTGCCTACAGGAGATTCGTTTGAAATTTTAAATTCGTATGGATCTGCTTCCGTAGACCCAACTATTGTATAGTCAATGATTTCATCATATTCCAGGTCTCTTATTTTTACCTTCGCACCAATGTTTACCTGGTCAAAGGAAATTCCATCCTCATCAATGATAATAGCCTTTCTTAGCATGCCTTCCAATTTAGCAATTTTTTCCTCTAAGTCTGCCTGCTCGCTTTTTGCTGAATCATATTCCGAATTCTCGCTGATGTCTCCAAAAGAAATCGCTTCTTTTATCCTTTCCGCTATTTCTTTTCTCTTTACTGTTATGAGATATTCTAATTCACTTTCAATTTTGTTGTATCCTTCCTTGGTTAATAAAACTTCTTCCATCATTGTATACTCGCTCCTTTACAATTTGAATTCAGAATTTTGGGGCCGCATATTTTTATAATTATATGTTTTCATAGATAAAATATTCGCAAATGAAGTATTTAAAACTTACCAAATACAAGCAAGTATTTCGTTTTTTTTATGCGACATATTATAAGATAGATATATGGGGTTGTCAAGCATTACCAAATATGTTAGCCCCCGAAATCTTCTGTCTTTAGTTCTGAGCTTTATGCAGGTATTTTTCCAGTAGCATTATAATTTCATCTTTTTTTTCTAATGTATTTATAACACGGCGTATTTCTGTCGCATGTGGAATATCCTTAAAATACCATCCTATATGCTTCCTCATTTCACGTATAGCAACATATTCTCCCTTTTCTTCAACTAACAGTAAAAAATGCTTTATAGCCGTGTTTACGCGTTCACTTAGGTCAACATTTATAAGCTTATCGGTTATTCCCATATGCCATAATGCTTCATTAAAAATCCATGGGTTTCCTCTGGCTCCCCGTGCTATCATAACACCGTCACAGCCTGTTTCTTCAATCATTCTGACAGCTTCTTTGCCTGAAAAGACATCTCCGCTGCCTATGACAGGTATATCTAATATTTCTTTTACTTTTTTAATATAACTCCAATCGGCTTTACCTGAATAAAATTGTTCCCTTGTTCTGCTATGAATCGTTATGGCTGCTGCTCCTGCATCTTCAATTATCTTAGCTATTTCAAGAACGTTAATGCTATTTTCGTCCCAGCCTATCCTGATCTTCACTGTAACCGGCTTTTCAGCACTTTTTACAACAGCCTTGACGATCCTGCCTACTAAGTCCGGCGTCTTCAGCAAAGCGGAACCATCACCGCTTTTTACTACCTTTGGAACAGGGCAGCCCATATTTATATCTATAAAATCATTTTTTCTTTCCTTGAGCACCGATGCCGCATAAGCCATTATTTCAGGATCTGACCCAAATATCTGAAAAGCAACAGGCTTCTCTTGGGGATATATTTTAAGCAATTCTTCAGTTTTGGCATCTTTATAATACAATCCTTTTGAGCTTATCATCTCGGAAAACAGGAGCCCACAGCCATATTCCCTGCAAATGCAGCGAAACACGCTGTCAGTAATCCCCGCCATGGGACCAAGTACAAAAGGATTTTCACGCAAAATATCTTTTATGTTCATAAAACACCCTTCGGTTTATAACTGATAACTGAAAACTGAAAATTGACAGTTAAGGAAGAAATTTTGCTTTCAGCAAAATTTCAACATTATCTTTCAGTTGTCAGTTGTCAGTTTTCAGTTGTTTTTGTTTCTCTCATAAATAATTCGCAGGCCTTCCAAGGTAAGCATTTTATCAATATAATCAATCTCGCGGATTTCATTTGCTATTAAGCTTGAAAGTCCCCCAGTTGCAATTACTTTTATTTTCTCAACATTTTCTTCTTTTTGAAGCTCTGATTTCATTTTATTAATTAAATATTGGGCAAGTCCCATATGTCCGTATACCAACCCCGCCTGCATACTTGAAATAGTATTTCGGCAAATAACCATGCCGGGTGTTTCCAATTCTACCTTCGGCAATTTTGCAGTCTTTTCAAATAATGCTTCGCTGGAAATTTTTAATCCGGGAGCTATGGACCCGCCTAAGAATTCTCCCTGCCCTGAAACAGCAGTGAAAGTAGTGGCAGTACCAAAATCTACTACAATAAGCGGCCCGCCATATTTTTCATATGCTGCAACAGCATTTACTATTCTGTCCGTACCAATATGCTTCGGATTGTCATACTTTATAACCATACCTGTTTTAATGCCGGGGCCTACAACAATAGCTCTTCTCTTAAAATATTTAATGGACATATGCTGCAAGGTATAGACCACCGGTGGTACGACAGTAGAAATAATTATATCATCAATATCCTTAAATGACAGATTTTCATAAAGAAAAAGCTGATGAATAATCATTCCATATTCATCTGCACTTTTATTTTTATCGGTTTTAATTCTCCAATTTTGAATCAGTTTCTTGTCTTCAAAAACGCCTAATACTATATTTGTGTTTCCTACATCGAAAGTTAATAGCATTTTTTATTCCTCCAAATTTATAGACACTTTATCAAGCAGCTACTATCAAACTTCTGAATTTATGTCTTCATTTATTATGAATTTTTACATGTATTTTGTCAAATAATCTTTTAATCTGCATAATTATAGAGTCCCCTGACAGATACTTCTCCTGATATTATCTCGGAAATATTGCCATGCAGATCCTCCACCAGCAAGCCGCCCCTTTCTGTCATACCTATTGCTTTTCCTTCTGACTCGTTTCCATTATGCAAAATGCGTACTCTTTTGTTTAAGGTTGCGGAATAATCCTTACAAACATCAATTATGCCTTCCAGCGAATGATTTTTTAAAAACTGCTTATAGTATGCATCAAAATAGCTAAGAACACTTATCAAAATTTTTTTTCTGGATACTTCTTTCCCGGTATATATCTTTAAAGATGTGGCTTTATCTTTTATTTCTTCGGGAAATTCGGAAGCATTTTGATTTACGTTTATACCTATTCCTACGATAATATATTTTAAGCTTTCAATTTCACCACTCAGCTCTGTCAATATACCACATACTTTTTTATTCCCCACGACAATATCATTTGGCCATTTAATTTTAGCATCACAATCAACTGCTTCATTTATACCTTTTACAACTGCTGCTGCCGCTATTTGAGTAACCATGACGGCATCCGAGGTAATAATATCGGGTTTTAATATGAAAGACATCCATATACCTGTCTTATAACCGGAATCCCAGCCTCGTCCCAATCTCCCTTTACCCTTTTCCTGCTTTTCAGCTAATATTACTGAGCCATCCGGTTTCTGAGCAGCTATTTTCTTGGCATAATCATTGGTTGAATCCACCTTATCCAGATAAATATATTCTTTCCCTATAAGCCAGTTTTCATCAAAATCAAAATGGATTGTTTCCAGTTTATCCGGTTCGGAAATCAGGCGATATCCTTTATTGGAAACTGACTCTATTTCATAGCCTTCTTCCTTAAATTTTTGCATATACTTCCAAATACCGGCTCTGGTTATTTGATATTTCTTGCTTAGCTCCTGGCCTGAAATAAAACAGCCCTTCTTTTCTATCAGTTCTTTAAGAATTAGATCCTTCATAATATTTCTTCTCCTATAGAAGCATTAGGAACGGTTTTTATGGTTCAAAAAATATTGCTGAAGTACAAAAACCGTTTCTAATACATCTACTTTATGTTGATATTAAAAAGGGACAGTAGGTATATACTACCGTCCCTTATTAGAAATATTTTTTTAACTAAATAGTGAAAGTAAAACACCGGCTGCCACTGCAGATCCGATTACACCAGCTACGTTTGGTCCCATAGCGTGCATCAATAGGAAGTTCGAAGGATTTTCCTTTTGTCCTACTACCTGGGATACACGTGCTGCCATCGGTACGGCAGATACCCCTGCAGAACCGATCAACGGATTGATCTTGCCTCCGGATAAGACGTTCATCACTTTCCCTAACAATACTCCTGCTCCGGTCCCTACTGCAAAAGCACATACACCTAATATTATAACCTTTATTGTTTCAGGTGTCAGGAAGTTAGCTGCTGTTGCTGAAGCACCTACTGCTGATCCCAAAAGTATTGTTACAATATTGATGAGTGCATTGGATGCAGTATCAGATAATCGGTTTGTTACAGTAGATTCTCTGAATAGATTTCCAAGCATCAGCATTCCTACAAGTGAAGCTGCTGGTGGCAATATCAAGGAAACAACTATCGTAACCATAATCGGGAATATGACTTTTTCCTTCTTGGAAACAGGTCTTAGCTGATCCATTTTGATCATTCGTTCTTTTTTAGTAGTTAACAGCTTCATAATAGGCGGCTGAATAATAGGTACTAAAGCCATATAGGAATATGCCGCTACGGCAATAGCTCCCAACAGCTCCGGTGCAAGCTTGGACGCCAAGAAAATAGCCGTCGGGCCGTCTGCTCCACCGATAATACCAATCGCCCCGGCTTGCTGTGCTGAAAAGCCCAGTAAAATAGCACCTATGAAGGTTGTGAAAATACCAAATTGTGCTGCTGCACCTAATAACAATGACTTTGGATTAGCAATCAGGGGACCGAAGTCAGTCATAGCTCCTACACCCATAAAAATAATAGGCGGAAATAGTCCAAGCTTATTGCCATAATAGAAATAATACAAAAGTCCTCCTTCATCAAATAACCCTGCCAAAGGAAGATTTGAAAGCAGCATACCAAAAGAAATTGGTATCAATAATAATGGTTCAAAGCCTTTTCCTATTGCTAAATACAATAGAATAAGAGATACAAGCAGCATAACCCCTTGTTGCCATGTAATGGCAACGAGACCCATGCTTTGAATAAAATCTATAAATACTTGTTGCATCGTCTTGTCTCCTTTCTAATATTCTCTATAAGAGACTAACCGATAACAACCAGTACGTCTCCAGCATTTACAGATGCACCTTTTGCTACATTAACAGATGAAACAACGCCGTCTACGCCTGACATTATTTCATTTTCCATTTTCATTGCTTCTAAAATAAGAAGTACTTGTCCGTTTGTTACTTTGTCGCCTTCTTTAACCTTTATATCTAATATTGTTCCAGGCATTGGTGCTGTAATAGTAGTTGCACCTGCAGGTGCCGGAGCTGCTTTTGGAGCTGCCGGAGCTGCTGCCTTTGGAGCTGCTGCAGGAGCTGCTTTTGGAGCTGCCGGAGCTGCTGCCGGTGCAGGTGCTGCTGTTTGAATAGCTCCTCCTATTTCTTCTACTTCAACTTCATAACTTTTACCGTTAACGGTTATATTATACTTTTTCATATTTAATCCTCCTCACAAATCGATAAATATTATACTCTTCTGCTGTCTATTTGCTCTTGCTTTGCAGCTCTCGCCCAAGCAGGCATATTATCTGAAACTCTTCTGATATTTTTAACAATTATAGATTGTCCGGATTTTTGAAGGCTGGCTGCAATAGCGGCAGTAATAACTGCAATTAAAGAAGCATCCTCTTGTTCAATTGCGGTTAAAGTATCCTCACCTTTTTGTTGATTACCAGATGTAGGAGCCACTGTAGCAGCATCAGGCTTTCCCGGCTTATTTAGTACCTTAGTCATCAGAACTATGATTCCCCATAGTAATGCTAAAACAATAAATGTAATACCCATACCAAGTAAAGTAGTAATAAGGGAACCTAACATTTTATCTGCAGTGCTCATTTGCGTAATTAATTCAGGATCTGCAAATCTTTGCATTAAGCTTAAATCGTTCAATTTTTCACCTCATTTCTCTTACAGTGTTATCTTATAGAGGTATATTGCCATGTTTCTTAGCCGGCAATGATTGTCTCTTAGATGCCAGCATATCGAATGCACTTATAATTCTTTGACGTGATGTGCTTGGTTCTATAACATCGTCAACATATCCTAATTCAGCAGCTTTATACGGATTAGAAAATTGATCCTTATACTCTTGAATTTTTTCTTGTCTTTTAGCAACTGGATCAGCAGCTTCAGCAATATCATTTTTGAATACTATATTAGCTGCACCTTCGGGTCCCATTACAGCTATTTCAGATGAAGGCCATGCAAATACCATATCAGCACCCAGCTCTTTATTGCACATACCGATGTAAGCGCCGCCATATGCTTTTCTGGTGATCAGTGTTACCTTTGGTACTGTTGCTTCACTGTAAGCATAAAGCATTTTTGCGCCATGTCGAATGATTCCGCCATATTCCTGGCCTGTTCCCGGCAAGAAGCCCGGTACGTCAACAATATTTAAAATAGGAATATTAAATGCGTCACATCTTCTTATAAATCTTGCTGCTTTATCTGAAGCATCAATATCCAGACAACCAGCTAAGAATTTAGGTTGGTTAGCTATGATTCCTACAGTCTGTCCATTGAATCTTGCAAAGCATGTGACTATATTTTTTGCATAATATGTAGCCACATCGCATATTTCACCATTATCAACAAGCTTTCTGATGACATCATAGACATCATATGGTTTATTAGGATTGTCAGGCATAAATTCATCCAATTCAGGGATCAATCTGTTGATATCATCCCCAGTACCATATACAGGAGGAAGCTCCATATTATTGGAAGGAAGATAGCTTAAAAGATTTCTGATTGCAGCAATACATTCTTCATCATTTCCAGCCATAAAATGTGCAACACCACTTACAGTGTTATGAGTCAATGCTCCTCCCAGCTCTTCAGCAGATACTTCTTCGCCTGTTACAGTTTTAATAACTTGTGGGCCTGTAATAAACATTTGGCTAGTCTTGTCTACCATAAATACAAAGTCTGTTATAGCAGGTGAATACACAGCTCCTCCGGCACAAGGCCCCATAATAGCAGATATTTGAGGAATAACACCTGATGAAATCGTGTTTCTGTAGAATATTTTACCGAAACCGGATAAGGCATTAACGCCTTCTTGTATTCTTGCACCACCGGAATCGTTTAATCCAACTACGGGAGCACCTACTTTTAATGCGTTATCTTGTACTTTTACTATTTTTTCCGCATGATATTCTCCCAAGGATCCCCCAAGAACAGTAAAATCCTGTGCAAATGCATAAACAAGTCGGTCATCTACCATACCGTATCCTGTTACAACACCTTCACCTGGGGCTTCTGTACCAGCCATATCAAAATTGCTACATCTGTGTACAACAAAAGCGTCCAATTCTACAAATGTTCCAGGATCGAATAATAAGTTTAATCTTTCCCTTGCCGTAAGTTTACCTTTGGCATGTTGGGCTTCAATTCTTTTTGCTCCGCCACCTTGCTGAATTTTTTCTCTTCGTTGGCGAAGCTCTTCAATTTTGCTCATTTCTTTACCTCCTATTCAAATATGTTCTATACTATTTCTCAGTACAAATTATTTAAACATATGTAGTAAACTAGTCGAAATAATACAGACCCTTTTCCTTTCCTTTCATCTTCGTTAATATTACAACAACATTACACTTTTTTCAATGAATTTTATCATGTATACATTATTTTTTATGCTTTTTTTTATTTTATCCCGACATATTTAAAAAAGTTATTCTGTTTTATAGGTTTGAATACCTTTTTCATATATGTTGTTCCCATAACAATCTATTGCTACGACAACGGGAAATTTTTCTACATATAGTTTTCTTACAGCTTCGGTTCCTAAATCATCATAGGCAATAACTTCAATTTTTTTGATTGCATTAGAAATCAATGCACCTGCGCCACCTATGGCGGCAAAGTAAACCGCATTATTTTTCTTAATGCTTTCAATAACTTCAAAGCTTCTTAAGCCTTTTCCTATCATCCCTTTTAAACCTTTATCCAAAAGAGGTGTCGTCATTTTATCCATCCTGCTGCTGGTAGTTGGACCAAAGGAACCGGATACATTGCCGGGCCTCGCAGGTGTCGGTCCGGCATAATAAATAATGGCATCCTGCAAATCTATAGGCAGTTCTTTATTCTCAGTTAAACTCTTCATCATTCTCTGATGTGCCGCATCTCTTGCCGTATATATAGTTCCGGTTATTAGCACCATGTCTCCGCATTTTAGCCGGGAGACTTTTTCTTCTGTTAAAGGAGTTTCTATTATAACTTTTTCCATAATATCACCCTTTCGTGGTTAGTGATTAGTGGTTAGTGGTTAGTGATTAGTGTTCACAGTCCGGAGTCCGACGTCCGGAGTCTGACGCAGGTCTTATGTCATTGCGAACATCCGAAGGATGTGTGGCAATCTATTCAGGATAATAGATAATAAATAATAGATAACAGTTAAGGAAAGAATTTGACTTTGTCAAATTCTAACCGCTACTCTTATCTCTTATCTTTTATTTTTTATCTACAAAATTACTCACACTGCTCCGTAGGAGCATATTTAAATTGCTTCGAAGAAGCTATTAGTTCTCAGTTAATCAGAGGGTAGTTTCCCTGTGTCTTGATACATGACAATTGATGTTCACAGCCACCGGAAGTCCTGCGATATGAGTAGGATACTTTTCTATATGTACTGCCAGAGCAGTAGATGTTCCTCCGAAGCCTTGCGGCCCTATACCCAGTTTATTTACTTTCTCAAGTATTTCTTTCTCCATAGCACGAATGTGCTCATCCCTATTTCCTTCTCCAATATTTCTCAGTAAGGCTTTTTTTGCTAATATGGTTGCTTTTTCCATTGTCCCGCCTATACCAACGCCTATTACTATCGGAGGGCACGGATTTGCCCCCGCCTTTGATACTGCGTCCACCACAAAGCTGACAACTCCCTCATATCCGTCAGATGGGTTTAACATTTTCAATTTGCTCATATTTTCACTTCCAAAGCCCTTTGCGGCAGCAATTATTTTCACCTTGTCACCCGGCACTATTTCATAATGAATAACAGCCGGCGTATTATCCTTTGTATTGATACGTTCTAAAGGGTCTGCAACAACGGACTTTCTGAGATATCCCTGTTCGTAAGCCTCTTTTACTCCCTGATTGACGGCATCCTCAATAAACACACCTGTCAGGCATACTTCCTGCCCAATCTCCAAAAATACCACCGCCATTCCTGTATCCTGGCAGATAGGTATTTGCTTTTCTTCTGCGATAGAAAGGTTTTCAAGCAGCGTATTCATTACTTCTTTTCCCAAAGGAGAGCTTTCGTTATCCTTTGCCAATTCCAGACTATAGATTACATCCTCCCCAAGCTCGTAATTCATGGCAATAAACATCCCTCTGATTTTATCCTTGATTTGCAATGTATTTACTTCTCTCATCTCCATCACCTCAAAAATAAATCCCTTGAGAAGAATCTCAAGGGATTATTGTTATTTATCGTCCGTTTCATCAATGTTGTCTTCATTATTTACTGCATCCGCGAAATCAGCTTCTTTTGTATCATCTTCTCCATTGTTTTCCGCAGATTCATCATTATTTACATCTTTTGGTTCAGCAAAGAATGCTTCAAATTGTTCTGCATCTATGGTTTCTACCTCTAGTAATTTGTTTGCTATTTCGTGAAGCTTATCAATATTTTCCGATAAGATCTCTTTTGCTCTTTCATATGCTTCTTCAACAAGTTCTTTTATTTCTTTGTCTATTTCAAAAGCAAGCTCTTCGGAATAATTTCGTCTGGTTGAAAAGTCTTTCCCTAGGAATACTTCGTCTGAAGAAGCATAATTTACAGGGCCAAGCTTCTCACTCATTCCATATTTCGTAACCATTGCTCTGGCTATATCTGTTGCCCTTTCCAAGTCATTGCTGGCTCCTGTACTTATTTCATTCAGCACAAGCTGTTCTGCGGCACGACCGCCGAGGAGATGAACGATTCTTTCTTTCATCTCTGTTTTAGTCGCATAATATTTGTCCTCTTTTGGCAAGATCATAGTAAAGCCGCCAGCTCTGCCTCTTGGAATAATCGTTATTTGATGAACAGGATCCGTATTAGGTAGCAAATGTGCCACCAATGCGTGCCCAGCTTCGTGATATGCTGTCAGCTTTTTCTCGCTTTCACTAATTACACGGCTTCTCTTTTCAGGTCCCGCAATTACCTTTGTTATTGCTTCTTCAATAATGTCCATTTTTATAACTTTTCTGTTTTTACGCGCTGTAAGAAGTGCAGCTTCATTCATCAGATTTTCTATATCTGCCGGTGTAAAGCCCGGTGTCCTTCTGGCTAAGACTTGTATTTCCACATCCTTGTCCAAAGGCTTATTCTTGGAATGAACTTTAAAAATTGCTTCTCTGCCTTTGATATCAGGAACTCCTATCACTACTTGACGGTCAAATCTTCCCGGTCTTAATAAAGCCGGATCCAAGATATCAGGTCGGTTAGTAGCCGCAATAATGATGATACCTTCGTTAACACCAAATCCATCCATCTCGACAAGGAGTTGGTTAAGAGTCTGTTCTCTTTCATCATGTCCGCCGCCTAATCCGGCGCCTCTTTTTCTGCCCACCGCATCGATTTCGTCAATAAAAACGATACAGGGTGAGTTTTTCTTCGCTTGTTCAAAAAGGTCTCTTACTCTTGAGGCACCTACCCCGACAAACATTTCCACAAAATCGGAACCGCTGATACTGAAAAACGGTACACCCGCTTCTCCTGCCGTTGCCTTTGAAAGGTATGTCTTACCTGTTCCCGGAGGACCTACCATTAATATGCCTTTTGGGATTCTGGCTCCTAAATCAATATATTTTTTAGGATTCTTCAGAAAATCCACAATTTCTTCTAATTCCTCTTTTTCTTCATCCAAGCCGGCTACATCTTTAAAAGTAACTTTCTTTTGTTCATCTTCCTTATGCAGCTTTGCTCTGCTTTTCCCGAAGGACATGACACGTCCTCCGCCCTGAGATTGCTGCATAAATACGATCCAGCAAATCGCAAAAATCAAAATCATAACTATAGATGGCAGTATTTCCATTATCCAAGGTGTCTTTGCGGGCGGCTGCCCTGACAAATCTACCTTTCCTTCTTCAATCTGCGGAAGGATATATTTTTCAAATACAACTTCCGGCTCCATGGAGGATGGAACATATGTCTCAAAGCTGCTATCATTAGATTTAAATGTTCCTTTTATTGTATTATCAATAACCTCTATAGATTGAAAATTTTCATTCCTTAATTCAAGTATGAATTTTGAAAAGCTTATCTTGTCAATTGTCTGCGGAGGTTTTCCATACATATAGACAATTGAAAGTATTATTAAAAAAATTAAAATATAAAAGCTAATTCCCCTGAAAAAGCTCTTCAAATGCGAGCCCTCCTCTCCAACTGTCGCTTATAGTCTATATTTATCCAAAAAAATTAATATATTTTTTCGTTTATTCACCTATAGCCAGCAAATTTTTTTCAAAAATCTCAACCTTCATAAAGTCAAGAGCTTTGTTAATTTTATCATATATGTTTTATATATACAATAAGAGCATTCCTTTTTTCTTTCAAATAATTATAAGCTAAATTTCACGGTTTGTTCTGTCAAAAACAATTAAAAAAACTGCATAATTATATAAAATTGATTTCAAATTTAATACCCTGTATTAAAGTAATTTTACAATCTTTATGATAGTAAGCTTTTGCTGGAATTGCAAAAGTTTCCTCAATTCTTCATTCTTCATTCTTAATTTGAAAAATTTTCAGTTATGAAATTTTTTCTCTTAAAGTGGTATTAGTATTTCCAAAAAACTTTTCTAAATTATATTAAATCAAAATCTCCGTCTCTGTATTCTTTAAATTCTAACTTTAATATTTTTTTTGTGGTTTTATCTATTTTATATTTTTCGCTGATTCGATAACCTACAACCCATAAAACATCCGGGCCGCAGCAAACTAAGGGTATTTTACTGCGAAGGTCCTTGGGAATTTTTTCATCAATAAAGAAATCTTTTAGTTTTTTAGAACCCTTCATGCCTAAGGGTGAAAAAAAATCACCTGATTTTCGATTTCGGATTTTTAAGGGATTCTTTATTTTATCAAAATCGAAAAATTTAATATAATCTTCCTTTATAATTTCAAATCCACCGTCAGCGTCAATAATTTCAGCTGAAATGAAAGCATCGATTTCTTTTATGTATATATACTTACCCCATTCTATATCATAACTAAACATTTTTATGGGTGTTTCGTCCGCCCCTCTGGTTAATACAATATTTTCATAATCAATTTCCACACGAAAATCATATGGCAAATCTATTCCCGCAGAGGTTTTGTCGTCCTCAATCAATTTTAAAATATTATTTAAATGCACCGTACCGATATCTTTTTGCACTCCGAGGGATATAGCCGCTTTAAGTAAGATGCGCTTTTTTATTGCATTATGCTGCTTAGCTAAGTCTCTTTTGTGAATAAATATTTTACCGTCACGAAAGGATACACATTTTTCATACACATCATCTACAATAGTATAAATAAAATTTTTATCTTCTTTTAATATATCCGCTGTCTTCCATAAGTTATATATAATATTTTGATTAAGATTTTGCTTCAGGTATGGAATCAATTCCAACCTTATTTTATTTCTCGTATAAAGGGACTCATAATTTGTCTTGTCTGTCTGGGGATTCAAATTAAATTTTCTGCAGTAGTCTTCTATTTCATCCCTTGTAATGTCTAACAGGGGACGAATAATTATTTGATTTCTCACATACTCCATGCCTGAAAGTCCGTCTAAACCACTACCTCTTGCAAGCCGCAATAATAAAGTTTCCGCCTGATCATTCATATTCTGTGCTACAGCGATTTTATTCGCCCCAACCTTTTCAAGCACCTCAAAATAAGCATCATATCGTGCTTTTCTTCCTGCTTCCTCATCACTAAGCCCTAAGCTTTTACTCATCTTTTTTACATCAATTTTATACACATAACAAGGAATATTCAGGTTTTCACATAAGTTCTTAACATATTCTTCATCGTTATCTGCATCCTGCCCTCTAAGCATATGGTTAACATGTACTACGCTCAACTGAATCCGCAGATCATCTTTCATCATAAAAAGAACATGCAGCAGGCACACTGAATCGGGACCACCCGAAACACCTACTATCACATGATCTCCTGTATTTATAAGATGATGTTTTTCTATCGTATTTTTAATTTTATCAATCATCATTGATCACCATAACAGAGTTTTTCTTTTTATAAATTCTAACATTCTTCACCTAAAAAAGATAGCCTGATGAAATTTCAATTATAAAACTTTTAAGAATAATAAACAAAAAAATTTGCATTATGCAAATTTTTTTTACATTCATTCTTAATTCTTGATGACCTAACAACAATCTTTGATTGTATTGTAGGTCAGATGTCGCGCAATAAGTGGAACTGTCCAATCGATAGATTGGTTACAGTTGCCATTCGCAACGAGAAAGATATCTTCGATATCGTTTTCGAGACTGTGCGAAGGGAGCTTACTTAAAGCTAAGTGAGTACCGATGTTGAAGGCAGCAACAACGAAATCGGCCATTTTTGGAGCTTGCCTAGCAGAGTTTTGCAGTAATAACCGTCATATCATCCTTCTCCTTATCTCCATACAAACTCACTGCTTTGTTTAAAATCAAATCGGACATTGTCTGAGGGTCTTTAGATGTAATATCTCCTATGACTTTTTGCATCCACCCAAGCTTTTCTTCTTCATTGCAGGCATCGAGGATACCATCCGATACCATGATTATCATATCCCCTTCAGTCATATTTACTTCTATTTCTTCAATTTTTATTTTATCTATTATCCCGATGGGCAGTGTGGAATATTTGATAACTTCGATGGTCCCATCCTTTCTTTTGATAAAGGCTGCCGCCGCACCGATTTTATAAAAGCTGGCATCCCCAGTGTCTAAATTAATGATGGCAATATCCACCGTGGAAAAAATTTCTTCCTGTGATTTCAATAGAAGCATGGAATTCATAGTTTTCAAGGCCAGTTCTTTGTCAAAACCGGCTTCTAAAAGGTGCTGCAATGTATGTATCGTAAGCATACTCTCTCGTGCGGCCTTTTCACCGCTTCCCATACCATCGCTTAAAGCGATAAGGTATTCATTGTTTTTGAACTCCATACAGGTAAAGCTATCCCCGCAAACATTCATTTCTTTTGCATATTTAGACGCTCCGGTTATAATTTCATATTTGGGAGTTCTTTTTAAAGTTATGGTAGACTTATTGTCATTTAATCTACAGTATAAATCGTATTTTGAAATGCTGTATGCCTCTCCCAGTTCTTCTGATACAAGCTTTGCGATTTTTGTATAATCGGATTCATCACAGCTATTGATTTCAATTACTATATTTTTACTCCTATCACCTTCTATAATATTTACTTGACTGACATTTAAGCCATTACCTCTCATTTTCATTAATATTCTTTTCTCTAATTCCAGATTAAAAATCTGCTCCTGATTAATTTCCTTTATTAAATGATTGATCGATTTCGCAATGCCTCTAAACTGGGACGCCGTAATTTCCCTGCTTCCCTCCAGCTTTCTTTGCCATTTGAAGCTGATATTAAAGGCCTGAACGATATTCTGTGTATACTGGATTATCTGGTCAAAGTTTGCACAGCTAAATCCCAATTTCTTGTTGATATATTCTCTTTCTATCCTTAATCCTTTATCTGCTCTGAAAATAATTTCTTTCATTACATGATCTGTTCTGGCATGGTCGCTTTTCCAACATATTTTATTAAAATCACAAGTATTGCATACTTTGCTTTTGATCTTGGATATGATTTCTTCCTTATCATCATCCCCTACTGCCTGAGATCTTTCATAGGCTTTACTATAAGTATTTGCGAGACTCTCAAAGGTTTCAGAATAATTTTTAAGATTATTTATAACCATTTTTCTTACCTTGTCCCCATATAACCGGTTTATTGAGCCGTAATCATATACGGAATTACTGAATCTTGCGCTTATCTTAACTAACATTTTTTCAGGGACTAAATTAAAGAAAAGGGCGGCAATGCAGCTTTCCAGAAAAAATATAGCCCCTTCAGATAAGCCGCTAAAATAGAACAAAAAAATGAGTATGCATAACACCCAAATCATACTGCTTAATAATCTGTTTGAATTCTTAAAAAACCCCGCTATGATACCTGCCATCCCAAATAATGCTATGCTCTCCAGCGCTTCAATGGATGTCATGGCAATGACCGTTCCTACAGAAAATCCTACTACTGATCCTATGGAAATACCCCATTTGAATGCTGTAATGAAAATCACCAACAGAGCCATGATATATCTTATTCTTAAATTGAAAACAGTCATATCCCCGAAAACAGATACTAAAATCACAATTATGCAAACAACACAAACAATTTCCTCTATCGTTGCTTCTTCCCAGGTATTTTTTTGCACTAAATCAGGCAATCTGAAGAAAAGATAGGTAAATGTAAATATGGATATGCTTTCAGTTAAAATTATAAAAATATCATATAATAAAAAAACTTCCGTGAAGAGCTGATATAATACTGCTGCTCCCATGAATATCAACGTTGTATGAACAGCTAAGGATAAAGCATTTTGTGAAACCTTTTCAGAAAAAAGAAAAGAGGCACATAAAAGGACTCCAATAATGATTATGTATTTTATCAAAATATATTCCGGCACCTTGCAGGTAAAAATTCCGGCTGCAATAGGAATAGCAAATAATAAATACATTTTTTTCGTATTTACCATAACACTGAAATATGCAACAGCAAAAGGAAACATATACCCGAACAAGTTTCCTCTTCCAACTATAAATGCAATTATCATATATAGTAATATGCGTGAAGGGCTCTGCTCTTTTATTTTAATGAGCATGCGCTGTGTATAATTTATAGGTTTAAGTACAGCCTGAATCATATA